>CALUZE010000015.1 GCA_944325235.1 uncultured Elusimicrobiales bacterium
CGGAGCGGCGTAGTCTATCCCCAGGTGCGGGCGGCGCACTTTTAAGATGGGATGTTTGCGCCCGTACGAGAAACGCGACGAAATGCGGTAGTTGCGGAAGCTGATGGGCGACTTTAAGAACATTTTGCGGCTCATTTTGCCGGTTTCGTCGTAGAAATCGCCTTCAAAATAAAACGCATTGGTGGTGATGCCGGTTTCGGCCCCTTTATAGGAAGCGGCCAGCAGATCCTGGCTGGTAATCTCGCCGGAGGCGGTATAATTTTCCTCCCACAGGGCGGCGTATTCGTCGCCGTTGCGGGTATCGGTGTTAAAGTCTATCGTCCAGGAAAACGCATCCGTAAAATCCAAAATAAGCGGCGTTTGCAAACCTTGCGCAAGCATGGAATTAAACAGCGAATCCTTGATTTTGCCCGCGGCGGTTTTGATGCGGGTTTTAATTTCCACATCGCTCACCCCGGCAATCAGGGCGCCGTCCACATTGGCCACATAGTAGCGCTTGAAGCCTTGCGTAAGCAACAGCATAATAAACCGGCCGTCCGAATCCACAGAAACGGAATAAGTATCGTTCTTTTGGAGTTTGCGCGTATCGGTGACGGACCCCAGCTTGCTGACAATCTGCGCCACCAGCTGGTTATCCAAGCCGGATTCCTGCAAGGCTACATAAATGGGCGTATCTTTGACGGTATATTCCACCACCGGGATTTCGCGCTCGTGCAGGTTTTCGCGTTCCTGTGCGTCTTTGGCGCGGGAAACGTGGATGGCAATAAAAGTGGAAAGCGCAATCACGCACAGCGTAAGTACGTAAAAAAGGACATCGTGATAGCGCCGATAATGGCGCTGCAAAAAAGCTAAAAAGGTTTTCTTCATAGACATAATGCAGGGGCGGCCCGAAGCCGCCCCCGTACGGCAGGAATTATTTGGCGTCTTTCAAATACGAGCACAGCGCAATGGCGTTGAGCTTGACTTTGGGGTCATCGGCGCGGGACGGCAAAATGACCGGGATTTTCGGCCCTACCAACACGGCCGCCGCTTCCATATGGTCGCCAAAGAACGTAAGCGCTTTGTAAAGCGGGTTGGCGGCGTCCAAATCGGGCAGCATCAAAATATCGGCGTCTCCGGCGACGGTTTTGCCTTTGATGCCTTTTTCGGCCGCTTTTTCAGGCGAGAGCGAAATGTACAAATCGTACGGGCCTTCCACCGTGCAGCCGGTGATTTTGCCTTCCGCATTCATCTGCGCCAAGGCGGCCGCTTCCACGGTAGAGGGGATTTTTTCGTTCACTTTTTCCACCGGGCACACGCAGGCCACTTTCGGGTGTTCCAGGCCCAGTTTGTGCATCGTGTCCACCGCGTTTTGGATGATTTTTACTTTCTGTTCCAAGGTCGGCGCGATGACGACGGCGGAATCCGTTACGGCGAAGGGTTTTTTGTATTTCGGCGTGCTGAACAGCACAAAGTGCGACAACAGCGCCCCTTCCGGCACCAAGTGGGCTTCCTTATTCAAGATGGCTTTCATATAGTACTTGGTGTCCACCAAGCCTTTGATTAAGAAATCGCCTTTCCCGGCCAGGATTTGGTCCACGGCCAGTTTGCACATGGTGGGAACGTCTTCGCAGTCAATAAATTCAAACTTGCTTTCGTTGAGGCCTACCTGAGCGACGGTTTCTTTCACCGCGGCCAAGGGCCCGATTAAAATCCCGTGCGAAATAAGGCCGTTTTCGTCGGCCATTTTGATGGCGGTCAGGGCTTCTTTGTTGTTAGCGCCCGGCACCACGACTCTGTTTGATTTCCCTTTCACTTGGTTAATCAAATCAGCAAAACTCGTGAATTTCATACGTTTGGTTCTCCTCTAAGTAATACTGCAAATCAGGTGTATTGTTTAACAATTTTGGGGTTGTCCAGCGCGCGCACGGCGGCTTCGCGCAGGGCGTCTTTTTCTTCACTGCCCGGGAATACGTATATCGGGGCGATCCACCCCACATAGCGGCTGATTTCCTGCGGAATGGTTTTGCTGTGCATCAGCCCGCCCGTCAGCGCGATAAAGTCCACCTTTCCTTCCAGCACCACGGCCATTTCGCCGATGTATTTGGAAATCTGGTAAATCATCGCGTCTTCGGCCAGTTTGGCTTCTTCGCGCGTGCAGTGAATAAGCGACCCGGGGCGTTTTTCCCCGGTGCGGATAAATTCTTCCAAATCTTTTACATCGGACGTGCCCGTGTAGGCCACCAGCCCGCCCTTGCCGCGCAGCTTTAGACGCATATCGCGCAGCGTATACTTGCCCGAAAAGCACATCTGCACCAAGCCCGCATTGGGGGTGCCGCCGCTGCGCTGCGGGGTCATCGGGCCGTCGCCTTCGTAGCCGTTGTTGACGTCCACCACTTTTCCCTGCCGATGGGCGCCCACGGTAATCCCGCCGCCGCCGTGACAGACGACGCAATTGACCGTTTCGTACGTTTTGCCCAGTTTTTCGGCAATCATCCGGACCACACGTTTTTGGCTTAACGCGTGAAAAATGGAAATGCGCGGATTTTCCGGCATACCCGAATAGCGCGCCACCGGCTGGAGTTCGTCAATCACCACCGGGTTGGCAATAAAGCTGGGGCAGCCCGCATACTGGGCGATTTCTTTGGCCAAAATGCCGCCCAGGTTGCTGGGGTGAATGCCGCCGTAGCGGCCGGTTTCCAAATCGCTGACCATCTGGTCGTTCACGGCGTACACGCCGCCTTCCATCGCGCGGATGAACCCGCCGCGGCCGATGACGGCGTCAATTTCTTTTAAAGGTACTTTGTGGTCCAGCAGGTAATCCAGGATAAGTTTGCGGCGCAGCGGAAGCTGCTCGGTGACGTTTTTGCCTTCGTAAGGTTCCAAATCGGTTAGGGAATAGCGCACGGTTACTTCAAACACGGGTTTATCGCCCCGATAGTAGCCGATGTCGTCCGAGGTAGACCCCGGGTTGATAACTAGGATATTGTAAGCCATAGTGCCCCCTTACCTATATTTTAACAAAATATCCCTTCTTTCGCCGCGGATTTACGGCAATTTGGCGGCCAATTTTTCGGCCCATTTTTTAAGGAAAAACAATTGCTCGCGCGAAAGCCCCTGGCGCGCAAGCATATGGCGCAGGAGCGCTTTGCGCTGGGCGGAAGAAAAATCCGTCTTAAAGCCGGATTTTTCAAACAACACATCCGCCGCGGCAATAAAAATTTCTTTTTGGGCGTCCGTGGGCAGCTGCGGGCCTTGGCCGGGAGTGCGGATGGCCGCAAAATCCGGCCGGCGGGAAAGCTCGTAGCACGTTAAAATAACGGCTTGGGCCAGGTTAATAGACGGCTGTTTGGACGCGGTGGGAATGTTCAGCACGGCGTCGCAGCGTTCAATATCCGCGTTG
This sequence comes from uncultured Elusimicrobiales bacterium, assembly GCA_944325235.1. Taxonomy (GTDB): domain Bacteria; phylum Elusimicrobiota; class Elusimicrobia; order Elusimicrobiales; family Elusimicrobiaceae; genus Avelusimicrobium. The sequence goes on from CALUZE010000015.1 coordinate 3,383, forward strand.
GAAAGGCCGCTTTTTTCGTTCCCGAACACGATAGCCACCCGCTCGTCCGGCAGTTGGGCCAAGCGTTCGTTTAAGTGCGGCAGCGGAATAATTTCCTGTTTGATTTCGCGGTTTTTAAGGGCGGTCGTTGCCAGGGAAAAGTGTGCGTCTTGTAGGGCTTCGTCCAGGCTATGACAGCAGCGGGCGTTTTTTAAAATATCGGGCACGCCCACCGCGCTGACGGCTTCGCGCCAGACGGGCGGATAAGGGTCCACCACCCGCAAACCCGTCAGACCGAAGTTGCCCATCGCCCGCGCACAGGCCCCGATGTTGTTGGGGTCGCGCGGGCGGACGAGCACAATACAAAACTGCTTCATTTGGCGGCCGCCTCTCCCAGCGATTCGGCAAATGTCGGGTGAGCAAAAATCACTTCCTTAAATTGCGCCACCGTCATCTGCGCGGCCAACGCCACCGCCACCGCGTGTACCAATTCCGTGGCCACGGCGCCCGCCAACACGGCCCCCACCAGGCGGCCGGTTTGCGCGTCGCTGAGTAATTCGTAATAGCCTTCGGTTTGGTCCTGGGCTACGGCGCGGCCGTTGGCAAGCAAAAAGGCTTTATGGCTTTTGACGGTAATGCCTTGGGCTTCGGCCTGGGCGCGCGAAAGGCCCACGGCGGCAATCTCCGGCGACGTATAGATGGCGCGCGGGACGCTTTCGTTGTGATACACAGCCGGCACGCCGCACAAATTGCTGGCGGCCACTTCGCCCTGGCGGCTGGCGGCGTGCGCCAGCTGGAACAGGCCGTTCACGTCCCCCACCGCATAAATATCATTCTTTAATTGGAGCGTTTGCGGGTTTACTTTCACGCCTTTGCGGTTCCACTCCACCCCGATGTTTTCCATATGCAGGGCGCTCAAATCCACCGTGCGCCCGATGGCGGCCAAGACGGCCTGCGTTTGCAACACTTTCCCGTCCGAAAGCGTCAGCGTAAATCCGCCTTCGCGGGCGGTGCAATCCGTGGCGCTTAAGCCGGTGTAAAACGTCACCCCGCGTTTGGAAAGCGCCTGAAAAAGCACGCGCGCGGCGTTTTCGTCTTCCAGCGGCAAAATGCGCGGCTGCATTTCCACCACGCTGACGTTTACCCCCAGCGCGTTGAGCAGGTCGGCCATTTCGCACCCGATTACCCCGCCGCCGATAATCGCCATAGACTCCGGCAATGCGGGCATTTCAAAAACGGTGGAGTTATCGTAAATTTTGTCTTTCAGCCGGTCAAACGGCGCCGGGAAGAACGCTTCCGACCCCGTGGCCAAAATCACCCCGTCGCACGGCAGGGTTTTTTCGGTTCCGTCCGCCAGTTTGACGCCCACGGTGTGTTCGTCCACAAAATACCCAGTTCCTTGCAGCACTTCCACCCCGGCTTTTTTCAGCAAGAACGCAATCCCCTGCGTCAGCTTGCGGGTGGCGGCCTGCTGGCGGGATTTTATTTTGTCCCACGCGCGCGCGGCAAACAGCGCCTCGGCCGAAGCCTGTGCGCCGTCCGCGCACAAGGCCGGCAGCGTGCGCGCCGTATGAAAGCGGTGCGCGGCGTCCAACAGCGATTTGGAAGGAATGCACCCGCAATTTAAGCACACGCCCCCCAGTTTATTCTTTTCCACCAGGGTCACTTTGGCCCCCAGGGCGGCCGCTTTCAGCGCGGCCGGATAGCCGCCGGGCCCTCCGCCAATGACGACAATTTGCTTCATAAATGGATCCCCCTCTGTACGGCGTTTTGGTTATACCTATTGTAGCATTAAAAACGGTATAATAAAAAACAGGAAACACTATGCCAACAAACAGCAAGCCGTCTTATATTGGGCACCGTCAACGCATCCGGGAAAAATTCGCTTCGGCAGGGTTGGACTCTTTTTTGGACCACGAAACGCTGGAACTCCTGCTGACGTACGCCATCGCCCGCAAAGACACCAAACCGATTGCCTGGGCCCTTTTAAAAAGGTTCGGTTCCCTGGCGGCCGTGCTGGACGCCGACCCGGCCCAATTGGAATCCGTCCCCGGAGTGGGGCAAAGTACGGCCCAATTTTTAAAACTCATCCGGGCCGTGTTTAAAAAATACTCGCTGGACGAAGTAAAAGACCGCGTGACCATCCGCACGCCCAAACAGGTGCTGGAGTATTGCAAAGCCTCGCTGGAAGGCAAAAAGGAAGAATGCCTGGAAGTGATTTACCTTTCCGTGCGCAATACCATTATGGGCACGCAGGTGGTGGCGTCGGGTCTGATAGACCGGGTGGCCGTATCGCCGCGCAAAATTGTGGAATGCGCGCTGGCGGCCAAAGCGGCAGCCATTATTTTGGTGCACAACCACCCGTCGGGCGACGCGACCCCCTCGCAGGAAGACATAGACCTCACGCAAGACGTCATCCGCGCCGCGGCGCTGTTTGGCATTTCCGTGCACGACCATATTATTGTGGGCAAGGGCTCTCATTACAGTCTGAAAGCCAACGGGAAAATAGAATGAACCTATTAAAAGAAGTATTAAAATACCAAGTTTATCCGGCGATGGGATGTACGGAGCCGGTATCCGTCGCCTTGTGTGCGGCGTATGCGTCCAAGGAATTGGGCGAAAAAACGGCGCAGGCGCACATCCGGCTGGATGCCGGAACCTACAAGAACGGCATGGGGGTGCGCATTCCCAATACGGACGGGGAAAAAGGCAACTTGTTGGCCGCGGCAATGGGGATTTTGCTGGCTACGCCGGAACTAAATATGGAAATTTTAGGCGGAGCGGACAAAAAAATCGTGGCCGCCGCCAAAGAAATGCTGGCCCGGCACCAAGTGCATATGGAAGTGGCGCCCGAGGTGCACGGCTTTTATATTGAAACCGAACTTACCGGCGTAAGTGGCCAAAAAGCCAAGTGCATTATTGCCGGCAGTCATACCGACGTGGTGTACTTATCCCGCGGGACGGAAGTGAAAATCAACCGCCTGCCCTTAACGGACCATTCCCAGGGCGCGCAGGATTTTAAAAAAGCCCTCAAAAAAGCCACTTTGCAGGACTTATTGGACGCCGCTGACAACGCCGATGACACCGATTTGGCCTACATCAAAAAAGGCGTGGAAATGAATTTGCAAGCGGCCGAAATGGGCCAAGCCTTACAAAAAGTGGGCTTCTATATTAAGGAACTGGTGCGCAAAAAACTGCTGCAAATGGATTTGATTTCTTCCACCAAAATTCTAACCGCCTGCGCGGCGGACGCCCGTATGGACGGCCAAGCCGTGCCCGTGATGGCCAGCGGCGAGTCGGGCAACCAAGGCGTGGTGACCATTCTGGTACCCTGGAAAGTGGGCAAGGAAATGGAAGTGGACGAAAAAACTATCTTAAAAAGCATCGCCCTTTCCCACCTGTTAAACGGCTACGTAAAAGTATTCACCGGGGAACTGGCCCCCATTTGCGGCTGCGCGATTGCCGCCGGGGTGGGTGCGTCGGCCGCAATTGTGTACCAACAGCGCGGCAAATGCGTGCCCGCCGTAACGTTGGCCATCAACAACATTATCAGCGACATCGGCGGTATGCTGTGCGACGGCGCCAAAAGCGGGTGCGCCTTAAAAGTGGTCAGCTCTACCGACGCCGCCATCCGCGCCGCTTATATGGCCATGCACGACTACGGCATTACCGAAGTGGAAGGATTTGTCGGCAGAACCGCCGAAGAAACCATCCAGAACCTGGGTTCCATTTCCAGCATCGGGATGAGCAAAGTGGACCCGATGATTGTGGACATTATGCAGGAAAAGTGCAACAAATGAAACACAAGGACAACGAACTAATCTTTTCTTTCCACCAGAATATTTTTAACAAATTCTTGGGGTACCTGCTCGCGCTAGGGATGATTACGCTGACCTTGTGTTTATTTCACAACCGGGAATTGCTTTTTATCTATATTCTCAGTATGGCGGTAAGCATTTATTTTTTTACGCTTATCTTTTTTCCCCCGGCCGTGTGCAAAATTTACCCGGACCATATAGAGTGGAAACAAACAGAAATGACGGGTACATCCACGAAAAATTACCGACTGTTATGGCCGGAAGTAAAGGGGTTTTACCTAGCCGAGCGTCTAGTGTACTGGAAGAGGAAACTCGCATTAAAAACAGTATTATTCTTGGTAACAGAGAATTACCACTCATACAAAATGCAAAACTTCGGTTTTTTGTCTAAAAAGGACCGCGACTCATTGCTATTAGAGTTAAAAGCCCGCGGTATAGCGGAACTGCCCTTTCAGGCCGAGGACTCCGCAGAAGAACTTATCAAAAAATTTCAGTATTAAAGGAGAACACTGTGTCAAAAAATACCGGCTTAAAAAATTCTATCGTACTTTATGAAGCCTATCCTTATGCTCGCCCTATCACCTTATTAGTGGCAGGTTTATTTATTGCGGGATGTAGTTACCCCGCTACAAATTGGATGGAAAATATTGGAATAATTCTCGGTTTAGTATGTATCCTTTGGGGGATAATAAAACTATTTAATAAATCAAAAACACTCTGTACCTTTACGGATGACCGATTGGTTTTCCATACGCCCAACAAAGATTTTTTATACGGACAAATTGCCTATTTTTCCATTTTCTACAAACATACTCCCGGAAGAGTGAGTACAAGTTATGTTCCATACTTTAAATTGCAATTAATGTTTGGCAAACAATTTCTTTTCTTGCTGGATGATTTATCTCCGCGCGACCAAACTATATTTATAGCAGAATTAAAAAAACACAATGTAATTTTTAAAGGGAAACAATACGAAAAAGAATTTTTTAACAAAAAATAATTTTTATTCCCGGGCAAAAGTATACGCCAGCACTTTTTTGGCGCCCGCGGCCGCCAAGGCTTGGGCGCAGCCTTCCAAAGTAGCCCCGGTGGTAGCCACGTCGTCTATAAGCAGCACTGTCTTTCCCCTTACTTCGTGTGGCCGCACCACCGCAAACGCCCCGGACATATTTTGCAGCCGGCCTTGCCGGCCCAACGTAGTTTGGCTTACAGTGTTGCGCACCCGCGCCAACGCCGTCGCGTTGGCAGGCAGACCAATTTGCCGGCTCAACTGGCGTGCCAGCAGTTCGCTTTGGTTGTATCCGCGTTTACGCCCCCGCTTGGGAAACAGCGGCACCGGCACCAGTATATCCGCTTCCGCCAATTCCGGATATTGCGCAAACTGACGCTCCATCAGCGTCCCCATATAGCGGGCTAAATAATCGGCCCGGGCATATTTTAAGGCGTGCACCAACGCACGAGAAGAAGGATTAAAAACAAAAGCCGAGCGGATAATCCGGCATTTGTATTGGCGGGCTTGGCTGCCGCGGCAGGCGTAGCAATGCGCGCCGCCGCTTTTAAGCACGGCCCCGCAGCGCCGGCAAATAAGCGGCCCGGGTACGGCCAAAGCGGCTTCACACGCCGGGCACAAAGGGGCGGTGGCGTTCCATTTTAAATCCCGGCCGCACGCAAAGCACGTGCGCGGAAACCAAAAATGCAAAAAGAGTTTGACTAAACGGCTCCAGGCGTGTTTCATAGGTTAGAATTGCACCGTCACGTTGGCGGCTATGTTGTAGGCCACGTAATCTTCCGTTTCCACATAGGCGTGCTGCAATACGGTCAACCCGCCGCCCACCGTAAAGCGCAAGTTTTGCGAAAGTTCATAATCCAAAGACGTGCTGAAATCAAACTTCTGGTAGTTTTCTTTCACTTCCACCGGCGAGCTTTTGTCCGTATAGGCCAGCGTCGTGTTCCAAATCACGCGGTTGGTGGCGTTGTACATTTTGTTGATAAATGGCAATTTAAATCCGCGCGGCATATTAAAGTCCCACCGCAGGTTCAGGCTGGGGGTCAGCTCGGTACTGCTTTCGCTGATTTGGCCCGCCACCAGCCATTTATCGTGCGACGAATAAAGCAGTTTGGGCGTGACACGCATGGAGCCGATGTAGAAAGACGTCTGGGCGGAAACGTCGTTGTCTTCCACGCGTTCCAGGCTGGTGCCGGCGCGCAGGTCCGTCTTGTCGGACAGTTTGCGCGTGTAGTTGAGCACAGTGTCAAAATAGCTAAACAGCATAAAGCGCAGGTCGCCGCCGTACTGGGTGGTGTATTGTTCGTCGCTGTTGGTGGTGGTTTGTTCCACCATGCTGTAACGCAGTTTTAAGTTGGAGGAACTGAACCAGCGGCCGCCGTAGAAGAATTTTTCCAGGTCCGAAATGGAAAACGTCATATCCGGCAGCGTTAAGCTGGTGGAATCGTACGACGTGCCGGTTTGGTCGTTGGTTTGCAAGGTGCGGGTGAAGTTGTTAATCAGCGAAATGGTTTTAAGCGGGGCCGCCGCACCGCCCAGGTTGTATTGCGAGAACGGGCTCCAGCGCTGGGTGGAGGTGAACGTATCGCGCAAAATCAAACTTTGGCGGTAACCGTATTCGCCCACGTCTTTAAGCGAACTGCGGATCCAGAGTTCTTTGCGGGAATCAAAATCGCTGTCCACGTCGTACCAGGAATCCGCGTCCTGGATGCGGTAGCTGGACGAAATGACAAACGTGTTAAACAGCTTGCTCTTGGGCAAAAGTTCGTTTCCGTTTAACGTAAGCGTAATGCCGCCGTCCGCACTGCGGTTGACGGTTTTTACTTCCCCCACGCCCACACTCACCTGCTGGCCGGAAGCCGAAAGCGTTTTGGCCGTTAAGTTGTTGCTTTCCACGGTGCTGATGTTGTAGCTGACGGAAGGCGCCAGCCATTTGGCGATTTTCCAGGTGCTGTTAAAGCCGGTGTTCTGGGTCATGGCTTTGGGGTAGCTGATACTTTGCGTGTCCGTTTGTTGGTAGGTGGTGCGGTCTTCCGTACTTTTGGACAGGCTGTAATTGGGCGTAAAGTTAAAATTGTTGGTGGGCTGATAGGTCACCTTCATATTCATCTTTTGGGTGTTTTCGTCCGTGTTGTAGTAGTTGGACGATTCCAGGTGTTTTTCCCGGTCGTAGTCAATGGACGAATCGGTAATGTGGTAGCTGGCGGAAATGTTTTTAAACGCGCCGGCGGAGTGCGTCAGCGTGGCGCCGTAGGTGCGGGCGTCGTCTTTGCGCTGCATGGCGTCGTATTCCACGGTGTCGGCCGTATATTCCAGGCCGATTTGGGGCAAGTTGTCCTTTTTAAAATCCCCGCGGATGACGGCCGTCTGCCGGTCCACCTGGCCTTTATCCAACAGGCTGATGGTGTTATAGTCCGTCGTGTCCGTGACCATGGGCGTAACGGTGGAGGAACGCTTTAAATTGGCTTCCATCGGGAATTCTTTGATTTTATCCACTTTCAGGAAATATTCTTCTTCCGTCACTTCCTGGTTTTTGGCTACGGCCAGCGGGGTTTCAAAATTGCTGTCTTGGTATTTGTACTTGGCCCCCGCGCTGCCCCAGCCGTCCAGTTTAATCACCACATCGCCCTTGTAGGCGGTCCCGTCGCGCGTGATGGAATCGGCCAGGTGGATGACGTTCAACCACACTTCCCCCGTACTGCCCGCGCTGGGTGTGACGGGACCCAAAGCGGCCGTGTAGGTTTTTCCGTCTTCCAGCGTCACTTGGTAACTGCCGTCCGGCTGTAACACGGCGGTTTGCACCGTACCCGCGGAAATAGCCAAACCGGCGTCGCTATACAAGGCCAGGCCCGGCTGCAGCAGGCCGCGCGCATACCAGGTTTGGGTGGTTTCCCCTTGCGTGAACGTATATTCGTAGGTGCTTTCTTTTTGCACACCGGCCAAAATCAAGCTGATTTCGCTAAAGTTCAAAATACCGCCCGCGGTGCGGTGGTTGAGCACGCGCACGTTGTAGGAAGGGTCGGAGGCGTTTTCAAACGTGTCGGCCACGCCGTCGCCGTTGCTGTCCACCATTTTAAGCGAAATCAAACGCCACCCCTGGAAATCCGTCGGCACGATGACTTTATCGTAGTTGTTGTCCGTCCCAACCTTTAAGAAAAATTCCGTCCCTGCCTGGTTCAGCGGCCGCGCGCCGCCCTGTTCCATCGCCCCGTGCAGCAGGAAGCGAAACTCGCGGTGCTGGGTAAAATCCATCGTGCTGAAGTTGCGGTTGGCATACCGTTCACCGGAAGCATTGGCTTGGGTGTCGCTGTCCGACACGGCGGGCAGAGCGGTGGTATTGAATTTAATGTTTAACGCCTGGTCCAGCGCGTTGGTGGAACCGGTGGCTTGTTTGTAGTTGGAAATGGAGCCGTACAAATAGTTAAACACCATTAAACCGTCCCCGGTGTTATTGGCAAAGATAGGTTCGTAGTTGGTGCTGTCCACGTTATTGATGCCCGCCACGGAAAACACGTCCGGGGCTGTTCCTTCCTGCGGGTTCCACGCGGTGCCGGACAGGGACACGTTGGCAATTTTGATTTGCCCTTTGAGCTTGCCCGCGCGTTTCATTTCGTCCGTCAGTTTAATCGTCACGCGCAAATGGTGCACCGCCGTCCATTGGGATTTTTCCGCATCCGACAAAAGCAGCGGCATGGTGTACGTCGTCCACGCGGTGTTGGAGGCGGTGTTGTTTACCATTCCTTCAATGGCGGCCCCCGCAAAACCGAAGTTCCCCTGCGTGGGAATGTTTTCCGCATCAAACGTGCCGTTGCCGTTTAAATCCTGCGTATCAATGCGGCCGTTGGGCTGCGATTCGGGGTTGTAGACGTTGTTCACAAACGGGTTGTATCGTTCTTCCGTTCCGTCCGGGTTCGTAAACAGCCAGCCGATATCTTCGTTCGGCGCCAGGGTGTTGCGGCAGTAGATGTCTTCCGTCTTGGGTACGTTGGTGCCGCACTGGGTGTTCATCCCGTTGGAAGAATCGGAATATTCGGAAATATCCCCGAAGGTAAAGTTAACCTGCGGGCCGTTTTCTTCGCCCAGCATGGTCAGTTCAAAGGATGTCTTGCTGGATAAATCCATCCCGCTGGTGCTGATGGGATAGACGATAGACACTTCGTCGCGGCCGGCTTCATTCAAAAAAGGCTGGCCGGTGGATTGGTCTATGGTGGTGGCGGGAAGGGTGAAATCGTAATTTAAGATAAGGACTTGCTGTTTGTCGTTGTAGTTGGCAATGGCGTGCGGGTTGATTTCCAGCGCCGGCAGGTCCTGCGTGTCCCAATGGATAGAATCCAAAAAGGCCGGCTTACCACTGGGGTTGGAAGCAAAAATCCAGTCCCTGAAAATCATAGAGCCGCCCACCTGCTCGGTGGTTTCGTTCATACTGTCCACCATCGCGTAGCCGAATAGGTTTTGGTTCTTTTGGCTTTTGGCCACTTCCGCGCTGAAATCCACCGACAGCGGGTCCGCCAGTTTGATGTCTTTGCCGTTGATGTCCGCCCCGTACACCAGCAAATCTTTGCCGTAGTCCCCCACTTGCGGGACTGTATTGGGTTTTTCGCCGCTTTCTTTAAGCATCGTGGCGCCCATCACGATTTTGTCAAACAATTTATAATCCAACCGGCCGCCCAAGACCGAGTTGTTGGAGCTGGAGCCGGAAGTGGTATCGTACGTAATGTCAATGACGGAGTTTTCGGTGATTTCGTCCCCTTTGTAGAAGGTAATAAAGCCGGAGGTGTAGTCAATGTAATAATCGTTGTTGCGGGTAAGGGTGCGGCCGTTTAGCTTGACTCTTTCGGATTCCACCACGATATTGGACTCAATAAAATACGTTTTGACGGTGGATTCATATTGAATTTTAAACGTTAAGTTTTTGGAAGATTTCGGCGTGGTGCCATACAGGCCCGAATCGTTGATGCGGTAGCTTAAATCAAAGATACCGGTATTGAAATCCACATTCACGTACGTCGGATACGCAAAATAAGGGTTCGTAACGGCCTGACCGTTGGCGTCCTGCAGCTGCAAAATAAAGTTGCCTTTGCCGTTATCCTGCGTGATTTTTTGCGCGCCGATGTTGTAGTAGGTTTTCAGCTCCAGCTTGTTGGCGGTTTCGGTCGTCATATCCGTGCCGGACACGACCGACTGGTCGTTGGACGTTTTAATCAGTTTAATCGTATTGGGCGTACCCATGACGGAGCTTAACTGGTTGCCGCGGGTGTCGCGGTAGTCCACGGCGATGACGCTTTCGGCCGTAATACTGCGGCGGAAGGTGATGATGCCACTGGCGTAATCCACGGTATAGTCCACCCCGCGGGTAAGGAGTTCCCACTTGGCGGGATAGGCGCCGCCGCCCAAAGCGTCGGTGGCGGTTTTGTCCACCGGGACATAGTTGGACGTAGTGGAGGAATCGTTGCTGTAATAGTAAATTTCTTCCGAGCCGGGGGAAATGCTGCCCATCACGGTACGCCATTCGTCGTAGGCGGTGCGGTCCACCGGGTAGCGGACGGTGCCCGAATCGTCAATGTAGGGGCGGACGTTGCCGCCGAACGTCAAATCGTAATACGTGCGGCGGATGTAGGAAGTGTCCGCCAGCGAAACGATTTCCGACACGCTGCTGCCGATAAATTGCTTCTGTTTGCTGGAACCTTTCGTTTGCGAACCGATTAAATACAGGTTGGCGTTTTTGTGCTGCAAATGCATTTTGGCACCGAACAGCTGTTTTTGATAGGCGATAAATTCCGTTTCCGGCAACGAAAGGTTGATATCCCCGAATTCCGCCAGCTGCACCAGCTCGCCGGGTTTGCCGCGGTACGCCACGGAGATGTTTTTTTCTTCCTCGCGCTGGTCGTCGTAGTCAATATCCACAAACACGCGTTCCAAAATTTTACCCTGCATTTTAAGCTGCATTTCCTGCTGCATTTCAAACGTGCTGGAATTGCGGTCTTCAATGTCGTTGTTATCGTCCGTTTTATACTTTTGTGCAGCCATTTTGAAGCCCAGCACATAGCGGCCCGTCAGGGCGATGCTGGTGCCGTACAGCGGCAGCGAAAGCGTGGGGTTGAGCAGGGTCAAGTCCGGAATGGGTTCCGGCCCTTTATCCAGTTTGTAGGAGCCGTCCACCGCGGTGACGGCCTGGCGCCAAAATTCATCGGTAAATTTAAGCAGTTGGGCGTCATCCGGCGGGTCCTCCAGGGTGAGTTCTTCTTCCTCCTTGGCGGCTTGATCTTCTTCAAAAATGGAATACTCGTCCTTATCCACCAGGCTGTACGGCAGCGATTCGGCGCCGGCTACGGGAGCAGCAACGAATTGTACCAGTAACAACAGGGCGACGGACAGCCGCAGTGTTTTCATAAAGGGGAAAAATACCTCATTATTTCATTCTATAATATTTACCCCTTTTCTACTGCCTAATTTTCCGTCTAAAAAAACGCCCCCTGCCCGGGGCAGGGAGCGCGGTTAAAAAGCCGAGTTGTTTTAAGAAATTTCCACCGAAACCATCCGGTCCAAAAACCGGTGGCGCACTACTTCAAACTCCAAAAAATCCCCCGAATGCACATCCGGGAATAACGTTTCCACATGGGCCGGGTCAAACGGTTCCGGGTATTGCGGCAAATACACTTTGTGCAACAAGGTGCCGTCCAGGCTGAAGTGCCTCACCCAGCCGACCGTTTCGCCGGGGACCAACCGCAAAATTTCACGCCCGGCCAGCCGCAGCGAAAAACTGGCCAAAAATCCTTGTTCGTAATTGCCGATCATCCATTCCAACGCTTTGCGCGCCGGCACGGCAAACACGAGCCCCCGGTCCGGGTCGTGCCCGCTGTAAATACCCACCACTTTTCCTTCCTGGTTCAGCACCGGGCTGCCGCAGAGCCCGTTAAAATCGGTAGACACGTCCGGGCTGTCCATTACAATTTTGAACCCCCGCACGTGTTTGACGAGTAATTCATCCGCCCGCGCAAATCCGTTGACCGCATACGGCGTACCCCATACCACCAGTTCTTCCCCCGGTTTGGGGAAATCCGCCGCCACTTTTAGCGGGCGGGCGTGTGTGGCCGCCTGCGGCGGCAAAGCGATAATGGCCGCGTCGGGGGCGTTAATGCCGTAAGACCCCGTGGTATTTACTATCCCGCTATACGTAATTTCGCGGTTTGTTTTATCATACATCCGCACGGCCACTTTGTTGCCGGCGTGGCCCACCACGTGGTAAGACACCACGGCATACAGCTTGCCGGACCCGCTGCGCACCACAAAGCCGCTGCCCATCAGCTCCCCCGTGGCGGGGCCGATGATTTGCACCAGCGACTGCCGAATGTGTTTTTCCGTTTCCACCAGCGGAAGGGGCATTTTGACTGGGGCCAGCCGTTGCGCCAATACGCGCTCCATACGGGCTTTTTCGGACGCGGACAGAACTGCCGCAGGGGCTTCTTTCTGCGGGGGAACAATTTGGCGGGACGATAAAACAGCACGCTTTTCCCCGGGCCCCTTGACCGGGAAACGAAACCCTTGTGTTACGGCAGCCGAAGGCAGGTAACGCAGGGGCGGCGTTATTTTGACAATCTGTCTGGGCCGCAGCAAACTTTCCGCCGCCGTCTTGCTGACGGGTAGTTTCTGGGCAAAAATGCTCATGTACGGTAAAGAAGCAAGCAACCGAAAACAATAGATAGACCGCCAGCACTACACTATTCCGAACCAA
>CALUZE010000016.1 GCA_944325235.1 uncultured Elusimicrobiales bacterium
AGACAAAACCGCCGGGGCCTTCCGCAACAAAGCCGGTATGCGCGTGATGAGCCCGGTGGCAGACGTGCTGGACAAACCGCTCTTGCGCGAATACCGCGGCGTGCCGCTGTGGGGGTTTAAGCCGGTGGATGACGAAGGCGTACTGGCACAGGAATTGACGGTGGTTTCGGGCGGGAAGTTGCACGAACTGCCGCTTTCGCGCCGTCCGGCCGCCAAAGGGCAAACCAGCAACGGGCACGCCCATATGAGCAGCCACACGCTGCCGCGCGAAGCGTTGAGCAACGTGTTTGTGGAGCCCAAAACGCCGCTTTCCCAGGCGGAAATGGAAGCCAAACTGCTCGCCCGCTGCCGGGAGCTGGAGCTGGATTATTGCTATATCTTAAAAGAATTCCCCGTCAACGCGAATTGGGCCAATTCTACCATCAACATTGCCGAGCGCATCTACACCCAAGACGGCCGGCGCGAGCCGGTGTTTGGGCTGAAAGTGAGCGAGCTCAGCACCCGCTCCCTGCGCGACATTCTGGCCGCCGGGGACGATGCCGAACTGTTTGACGTGATGGACGCCGAGTATCGGCCGTACACGTTGGTGGTGCCGTCGCTGGTAGTGGACGAGCTGGAATTGCTCCCCAGCGATAAGAAAGCCGACCGCAAACCGTTTGTACCCAAACCCTAATTGAAATTAGACACGTAAAAAGCCCCGCCAAAGAGCGGGGCTTTTTTGTGGAGATTTAAATGCATTGCGCCGCCTGCTGGCGGTTGTAATATGTATCTGGCACAAAGCATATCTTAAAAATGCAGTTGTTGGGCCAGTTTTTCGGCCACTCGTTCGGTAAACGAATCGGGCTCCCCCTTTAAAATGGCTTCCATATGGCGGCGGCTGGCTTTTTTGCGGCCCAAATAATACTCGTCCATAGCTGTTATCAGCAGGGCGAGCTGATTGGCGGGGTCCTGCTGCAAAATTTTCGCGGCGGTTTGGATAGATTCCTGGTAGCGCCCGGCCTCATAAAGCCAGAGGGCTTTGTGGGCCAGCAAATCGCGGCGGTTGGGGGCCAGCAGCAAGGCTGCATCTATATCGGCCAGGGCGGCTTGCGGGCGGTCCAGCCCGCGGGAGGCTTTGGCGCTGAGCAGCCAAAAATCGGGCGAAGAACTATCCCCGGCCAGGGCCATGGTGATGTTGATAAATGCGTTCGGGTAGTTGCGCTGGCGCAGGAAAGTTTCGGCGTAGCGGGCGCGGTAGACGGGTTCCGCGGCGGGGTTTAATTCAAAAAACTTATCGTAAAAGAACCGCGCACGGGAATAGAACCCCATTTTGCTGTAATTGGCGCCCTGGCCGGAAAGCGCTTCCAAATTATCCGGTTCCTGCGCGAGTACCCGTTCGTAGAGTTCAATAGAGCGGTCCACCAAGTCCGTGCGTTGGTACAGGCTGGCGGCGGCCAGCAGCAGGGGGACGTTATCCGGGTGGAATTCCAAGGCTTCCAGATACACTTCCAGCGCTTTGCTAAGCTGGCCGAGCTGTTCGTAGCTCATTCCCAGCAAGCGATAGGCGCGGGCTTCGCGGCGTTTGACGTTTTTAGTTTTGTAAATATACTCGGACAAATGTTCAATGGCTTGGGTGTAGTTGCCGGAGGAATACAGGTCACGCGCTTGGACGTATTCCTTGCGGTCGCCCGCCGGGGCCAAGCCCAAAATGCCCGTTTGGGTGGCGGTGCAGCCGCCCAAGAGCGCCGTGCCCAGCAAACAAATCCATACGTTACGGTTTAAAAACATAAGGCAGTGTAAAAAGCAGGATGTCCTCCTGCAGTTCTCCTAAATGGCGGTTGGCTTCTATAATGCCCACTTCGCCGGCTTTGTGCAGCTTGTCCAACTCCAATGTGCCCGTATCCAACACGCGGTTAGTGAGCACGAAATTGGCCTTTTGGGCGGATTCTTCAATCATTGCGGCGCCGCGCACATCGCCCACGCGCAGCAAATAGGCGGCCACCGATTGCGGCGTGGTGGAAGCAAAATCCGGCGGGGTGACGGAGGCAATCACATAGTCCGCTCCCATCAGTTTAACGGTTTCCACCGGCAGATAATCCACCACGGCGCCGTCCACCAATGCCCGGTGGCGGTATTGCACGGGCTCAAACACGCCCGGGATGTTCATGCTGGCTCGCACGGCAATGGCCAGCGGGCCGGAGTTGAACACCACGCGTTCGCCGGTTTTGATATCCATGGCCGAACACGTGAACGGTATTTGCAAATCTTCAAAGCGCATATCGCCGATTTGCTCGTGAAAGAAATTGACCAAATTGGCCGAGGAAGGCAGCTTGCGGGCAAACAAAAAGCGGAACAGACCGATGACGTTAAAATCCGGGGTGATTTGCTCCATGGACATATGGTCGCTGATTTCCCACAGTTTTTCCGTCGGCAGCCCCGCCGCATACAGAGAGCCCACCACCGACCCCATAGACGTCCCGGCCATCACATCAATCGGCACGCCGGCGTTATCCAACACTTCCAGCACGCCCACATGCGCAAACCCGCGCACGCCCCCGGCCGACAGCGCCAGCCCGATTTTGGGGCGTTCCTGCTTGGGGATGGACGTAAAACGCCGCCACATAAAATCGCGCAGAATTTCGTCGTCGGTTTGGACGGGCAGCGCCCCCGCCGGAAGGCTCAAGCACCCCAGCACGGCAGCTGCCAGCCAGCCGCAAACGGCGCGGCGCCAACGGGCGGTCATTCTAAATCCTGGCCGATGGCCCATTCCAATTCGGCCTTGGCGATGTGGTTGTTGCGCACCGCTTGGAAGTATCCTTGGGCGGATTTGAGGTAATCCTGCAGTCCTTCCAGCGGGGCGGTGCCCATTTTGGGCTGGTTTTTGGAGGCCTGGGAAAGCAATTTATTCAAATCGTCATACGCGGCCTGGCGGTCCAGCACTTCCTGCTGCCAAAAGAGCATATTTTCAAAACTTTCGGCCACCTGTACGCGGATTTTGTCTTCAATCGCGGCACGGCGCAGGGCGCTTTTTTGCTGGCCGGCCTTTTTTTCGGCCAGCTGTTCCGACAGGTTGTACGGAATCGGCAGGCGCACGGCCAAAGAAACCTGTTTGTTTACGTCGTCCAAACTTTCTTCGCCGAGTTTTTCGTACGACGCGTTTAAAATAATGTCCGGGTAGCGTTTGGAAAGGGCCAGGTCAATGGCGATGTTGTCGGCTTCCAAAGCGTAAATGGCGGATTTTAATTCCGGGCGGAACTCCATGGCCCACAGGCTCATATGCGGCAGGTCCCAGTCCGTTTTGACGGGGGAAAAATCCCCTTTAATCGTAATGCGGGCGTTGAGTTCTTTGTTTAAATTGACCAGCATGGCCAGCTGGGCTTTTTTCAGTTCGCTTTGCGCCTGGTTGCGGGAACTTTTTAAATCGGCCAGCAGGGCGCGGATGCGGATTTTGGTCCACACGTCGCCGGAGGGTTTGGCGTACCATTTTTCGGCCAGGTCCCATACTTCCTGCGTGAGCTTGGCGTTGTGCTGGGCGTAGAGTAAATCGGTAAAGGCTTTTTTGATGTTGAGCACGACTTGGTTTTTGACGATTTCGTAGCGGCTTTGCACTTGCTTGAGGTTGGCACGGGCCATTTTAAGCGTGCCGCTGATGCGTCCGCCCGTGTAGAGGTATTGCGTGGCGGTAATGCCTACGCCGTAGAATTGGTCTTTTTCCCCGTACAGGCCGTTGCCCGGCAAAAAGCGGTTGGCTACCGAGTCCGGCAGGACCATGGGGTAATCCAGGTCGTACAAAGTGGCTGTGCCCTGCAAGGAAAATTGCGGCAGATAGCGGAACTTGGCTTCGCTTACTTTTTGCTCCGCGATGATGATGTCTTGCTTGGCGGTTAAAAATTCGGAACTGTTTTCCAACCCCAGCCGGATGGCGTTTTCAAGCGTCAGGTTGTCGTTCATTAAACTGGAGAATTTTAGCCCGTATTCTTTTTGCGCAAACGCCGTCGGCGCACATACCAAAACGGCCAGCAAAAGCGCGGTAATTCGTTTCATACACCCCCCGTTATGATGGCTTTTGTTTTTTGATGTCTGCTTCTATATGGTCCATCATTTTGTTAAATTCGTCCTGCAATTCCATCATTTGGTCGCCTTTGCGCAGGTGCACCCGTTGGGAATAATCCCCTTTGGCAATGGCTTTGCAGGTTTGTTCAAAGCGGTATACCGGCCCCGCCATTTTGTGGGATAAAATGGCCGAGATAATCACCACAAACAACAAATAAATGGCGATTTTATAGAAGAACGACGCCGCCACCGGCAGGAACTGGTCGTAAATCGGCTGGACCAGCACGGGGTATTTGTCAAACAAGTCGTTTAAAGTGGCCGACAGTTCAAACGTCATAATGGCCAGCCCGCACAGCACGCTCATAATCATCAGCATCATGTAGCGGATTTGGAGATTTTTTTTGATAAAAATCGTCCGTCTGTTAAAGTTCGGCTGGTCGGTGGTTTGGATAGGTTGATTCATAACACCCTCTTAAAAGCTGGTGACGTAGCGGATTTGCAAAATGCGTTCGCTTTCGTCCCCGCGGCCCACGCGGCGCACGACGGCGTCCAGCGCTAATGACGGGTGCAGGTAAAAGCGCGCCCCCAGGTTCAGGCGGGAATCGCGCACGTTGCGGATGCCGTCCCATTCCGCCAGCAGGCCGATTTTGTCCGCGATGTTATAATACATACCGGTAAACCAATAGAGGTCCTTCAAATCAAAGTCAGCAAAGTTGAGCCCCAAGGTGGCATTGAGCCCCGGAATGATAATTTCGCGCGAGAAGGTAAGGTAGCCGCCCTTGCGGTTGTCCATATATTCGTTCGTGTCGGTATAGATGCGTTGGCTGTTGTAGCCGTAGCCGTAGCGGCGGCCGTCATAGCCGATGGCAATGGCCGGCAGGTAGAGGCTGCCGTCAAAAATTTTCCATTTCACTTGGAAGTCCGGGTCCAGTACGCGCACATCGCCCGACGAACCGAGCAGCGCGTGGGCAGCTACGCTGACGCCGATGTTAATGCGGGGGAAAACCCCGAAATCAATGCTTTCCATCACGGCCCCGTGGTCGTAGGCGCGGGTTAAGAAAGAAGCTTGGTAGCGGTCCAATGTTTCGGCGGTGGGGACGTCAATAATCATCGTTTCCAGGCTGATGGGGTCCCCTTGCGCGGCTTGCAGCGCAAACGGACAGAACATACAAACTAATACGGCTAAATAAGTTTTCATTTTCATACAGTGTAATCCTTTTTAAATCTTACAGAAAAGTGCGGACGTCTTTTACTTCCGGCTCGGTGATATAGCGCACGTTGTGCAAATACACGCCTTCGCGGGCGGGCATAAAATCATTGCGGTCGCGCGGGAATTCCAGGTCCACGATGCCTTCATCCAACCGGGCCGAGCTGGATACGACGCCAATGTTCCAGCGGTCGGTTTTTTCCTGGTCGTAGGGGTCGGCCGGGTTCCAGAAGTTGCGCAGCAACACGGTGCCTTTGGGCAGCGGCTCGGCGCCTACGGGAGCGGTTTTTAACAAAACGTCTTTGGTCCACCGCACTTTGCCTTTGCAGGGCCCGTTATAAAACGTTACTTTGTAGTAGGGGTTATCTTCGGACGGACCTTTGTTTAACGTCGCCAGCGAATAGGTGGCATACGGTTTGCCGACGTGTTCGCACGCGGCAAAAATGTGGGTGCGCAGCAAGCGTTCGCAATCCTGTTTATCGTCGGTGCGGTTGTAGGGGGATTCTTTTTGGGCGTGGCATCCGGCCAGCGCCAGCAGGGAAGAAACCAGCAACAGGCTAAAGAGTTTTTTCATAAACCGGGCTCCTTGAGTTAGGGTCGCTTCGTACGCACGGGCGCGCGCGAAACCGATATAGAAATTATACCCGTTTTTGGATAGAAAAGAAACCCGGAAAAAGGATTATGCTTCCGTAAAAACGCCCCCGCTTGGCGGGGGCGTACAAAAGCGGGGCAGAAACCTTATCGGCCGCCGTGTTGTTTGTCGTAGGCTTTGCGGTCTTTTTGGAATTCTTGCTGTAATTCTTGCGCTTTGGCGCGGGCTTGGCCTTGCACGATTTCCCGCGAGGTGTTGCGCCGCAGTTCCTGCGCCACTTGCTGGAAGAACTGGATTTGGTCGGCCAGCGTTTCCGTCAGCACGTGCGAGCGGGCCTCAAACGAGGGGTTTTCGTCCGCGTTGATGAACGAGTCGTCCTTGCCGTAAAAGAAGATGGTGGAGTTCAGGTCCTTGCTTAATTGCTGGCCGATGGGGGCCGTCAGCGCGTACAAGGCGGCTCCGCCTTGGATGTTGCGGTCGCGCATGGCCTGGTTGTTTTGTTCTTGGATAGACTTTAAATTGTCCACCGTGTACAAAATATACGGCGGGGCAAACTGTTCGGCCTGGGCCTGGGCGGCTTGCTTGTCCTGCTCGGAAGCATCCTGCGGCAGCTGTGCCAGTTTGTATTGCGTAAATTGCTGTTCAATTTGGCTGTACTTGTCCAACGGGTCGCCTTTAAACACGGCGCCGGATGCCGTCACCGAGTCCGACAATTCCGTGCTGGTCTGGCGGGCGTTGGCTACCCAATAGCACGGCTTGGAGGCGCAGTCTTCGTTTTGCAGCATAAACTGATAAATTTCCATCGTTTTGGTGTAATCCGGCGAAGAAACGGATTCATCTATGTCTTCCTGCGGCAAACCCGTGGCCCGGCCGATAATAGGCGTGATGGGCGCCGGCGGCATGGGCAGGTGCGTCTTTTTGTAAAAATCCTCTTGATTTTTGCGTTTTACTTCCTGCAGCTGCTGTTTGGTGGCCGGTTTGGCGTCCGGGTTGTCTTCCATACAGGCGGAAGATTTTACCGGCCGCGGGGCTTTGTTCACACACGAAAATTCCAACATATTTTTCAGTTCATCCTGCGGTTCCTGGCCGGCGGCCAAACGGTTTAAGCGTTCCTGCGAGCGTTCCAAAAAGTATTGCCGCGCTTCCGCCATGCGTTCCTGGCGGTAGGCTTCTTTGGCGTCGCGGTCCTTGCTGTTTTGCGGATTCGGATATTTGGCGTCCGCCAACGAGTCGGCCACTTCGTTTAATACGTAATCCGGGCTTAAATACGCCAACAAGGATGAGGCATTTTGTTCGGGTGCGGCGTTTTCGGCGGCTGTTCCCGCTGCGCTGAAAGCAGGCATATCCATCCCGGCGGCAGATGAGCCGGAGGACGAAACGGCTGTGTCGCGGCTGGAACCCATCCGCTCGGAGGAGGCCAAGCGGGCGCCTTCTTCCCTGCCGGAGCCGGAGAGTCCGCCTGTATTGGCGGCTTTGGGCGTATCAAACCCGAAGAAGCGTTTAATCGGGTTAAACAAGCGTGCCCATTTGGAATCCGGCAATTCTTGCTTTTGGACGGATGAGGCGGCCGGGTTAAAGCGGGCGGCGCGTTCTTGGCGCACGTAAATATCGTAGGGGTTGTCTTTGGTGTTGATTTCGTGCATACCCCGCACCGCGTCTTCCGGCGCGGTTTGCCGAATAAGCACCCATTCCCCTTCTTCCGTTTGCAAGGCGGCATCTCCGAATGAGGCCCGTGATTCTTCCCCGGCCTGCGGGGTAGCTTCGGTGGAAATGTAATTTTGCGAGGCGGCGCGGGCGTCGGCATACAGCTCCTGCTCGCCAACCGGAGTGCCAAATTGTTCTTCGGCCTGGCGGTTCGTCAGCGTCTGTTGGGCGGGTTGCTTTTTGTTGCGGTTGGTAAAAAACCGCGCAATACGGTTTACCAATGCCGTCAGCGGGTTGGAAGTAAAAATTTGCGGGGTGGCGGTTTGCACCGTTTGTAAGCCGGCCGGCTTAGAAGCGGGCGTTTGCAAGAAGGGCAGCAATAAGAAAACGACCAGTGCCAAGCAAACTACAAAAAGAATTATTTTAAAAGCTGTTTTCTTCATATATACTCCGGCTAATAACAAATTTCCGGCGAGGGCCGCGGATTTCCGCGCCCTAAACCGGCTGGATATCTATCCATAGTCTACCCGTTTGAGGCTTATTTTTCAAGGGTGTTTTGCGGTTCGCCCGGGAACCATTTATGCCACAGTTGTTTGCAAATCGCCCAAGATTTTTGAATATGCGCCCAAAGGGGGTTTGTGGAATAATGTTCCTCGGCCGGTTGCGGAGGAACGGCCGCCTGCGGCAAGGTGTAGCCGGCGGCTTGCACGAGCTCTTTTAAATAATTGGAAGGAATGGCGAAGTTCAGGTTTTGGTTGCCCTCGCCTTTGTAGCTGGCAAACGCTACGGATATTACTTCGCCCGCGGCGTTGAAAACGGGGCTGCCGCTGGAACTGGGGGAAATGGGCGCGCTGATTTGGTGCCAAATGATGCCGTCCGCCTTTTTGCGTACCTGACTGATAAGACCGGAAGAAATGGTATTTTGCAGGCGGCGGGGGTTACCGATGACGGTGATGGTTTGGCCGGGCAGGACCAAATCCGAATTGCCCAGCGTTACGTGGGGCAGGTTGCGCGCCTGAATTTTGAGCAAAGACAAGTCCACATTCCCGGCGGCGGCCACATTGGCTGCCTCGCCCGACACGGCCCCGTTGTTGAACGTAATGTTGATGTAGAGGGCGTTTTCCGACACGTGCCGGCTGGTGGCAATCAGTCCGTCCGGCGTGAGGACGAAGCCCGTCCCGGTAAAGGTGGAGCCGTCCGTTTTGGCCACGTTTACGGCCACCACGGCGGGGGCGTTTTGCTCGGCAATCCGCACGTGGTTATTTTGGGCCCGCCCCGCGGGCGCCGTTAAGACAGCAAAGAGGATAAACAGGCAGCAAGCTCTCATATCCCAGATTATAGCAATAATTGCTTTTGCCGGGGGCGTTGAAAAGCAAGCGGATAAATAGTACACTTAGTAAGTAGGTATTTAAGGAGTTGCATTATGGGAGAACCATTTTACGTAAGCCGCAAAAAATATGAAGCTCTGGTAAACGAGCTGAAAGATTTGAAAGATTTAAAAGCCCAACTCTCTAATGAGATTGGCGAGGCCGCCGCACAAGGCGACTTGAAAGAAAACGCCGAGTATCACGCCGCGAAAGAAAAACAGACGGAAACGTTGATCCGCATCCAGGAATTGGAAATCCGCCTGCGCAACGCCCAGATTACGGACGATTTAACCGTGGACAAAAGCGAAGCCCGCATCGGCGCGACCGTGACTATCCGCGATGTGGACGCCGGCATTGAGTTCACTTATACGTTGGTGGGGTCTATGGAATCCAACCCGGAAAAGGGACTGCTGTCCGTTAAATCCCCGCTGGCCAACGGCGTGTTGGGCAAGAAAGAAGGCGAAATGTTTGAAGCCATCTTGCCGCGCGGACCGAAAAAATACAAATTGGTCAAGCTGGAATACAAATAATTTATCCTGCAAAAAAACCGGGCCGTTTGGACGGCCCGGTTTTTTTATGTCTAAAAGCAGTATTAATGCAGATGTGCAGTAGCATGCAGCACGGCAAGCTGTTTGGCAAAATCTTTATTGACGGTGCTCCAGTACATCATGCTTTCATACAAGTGCAGTTCTTCGTCGGAAACGACTTCCCCTTCCTTGATTTCGGACATTTGCCGCGGCAAGTGTCCGTTCGCTTTGGTAAAAGCGCGCACTTTTTCCAAGGTTTCATGGGCCGTCATACCGATGTTCGGGTATTTGCCCAGCAAGGTAATAATCTTGTTGATGTAGGGCAGTACCTGTTTAAACTGGTTGGCCTGGTTGTAGGCAATCAGCATCAAGAGTCTGTTATACAGCCGTCTTTCCGGCAGCGGGGAGTTCCAGCGGGGGGAGCGCTGGTATTTGGTGACAAATTCTTCCAAATCAGCCGCCAATTCTTTGTAGGCTTCCACCGTAGTGACGATGTCCGCCTGGGAGCGGGCCTCAGCCAAACCGGCCGTGTGTTGCTTGTGGGCCGCGCGCAAGACGGTTAAAAAGCCGCTTTCGTGCTGGGGCAGGATTTGTTCCAGCGCGATGAAACTGCGCAGCGTGGATTTGACGTTTTCGTCCACATACGGGGATTTCATAATCTCGCGCAGTTTCAAATTCATTTTGTGCGGGTGTACTTTCATATATTCCAGGGCCGTACGGGCAAACACTTCACGCACGTCCTGGCTGGCAATAAAGCGCAGTTCGTAGGAGGCCATAAATTCCAAAGAAAGGCTGTAATAGTTGGACAAATCCCGCATAAATTGGATATAGTTCCGGTTTTCAACGGAATTGGCCAAAAAGCGGCGTAAGCTCTTGTTTACCACAAAGCTGTCTAATTCGTCCCACAGTTCATTTTCGCGGATTTCATCCAAATTGAGCGTCTGGTAGTTTTTAAGCAAATTGGCTAAGTGGCGGGCCTGCGTGCGTTCTTCCTCCAGCAGAGTGAAGTAGTTCAGCACTCCCTTGGTTTTGGTCACATCCATTGCTTTCCCTATGAAGTACAAGAAATTGTGTTCATCAAAAGGAGGCAAGTCGTCTTGTTTGATAAAAGTATTGGTCGGCGTGTGGACGGGGGAACCCTGCGTCCGCACATTTTGCACCACCTGACGTGCCCCGGCGGTAACCGTCTGGCCCGCGACGCGGGACCCGACCGACTTGGCTGCGGCATTTTCCAGCCCCCGGACTAGGCCCTCTTTGCCGGTTGGTGCAACAACGTCTTTTGTGACACCCTGGAGGGCCTGTTTAACGACTTTGCCCCCTTGTGCAAAAGAAACAGTAGATAGGCATAAACAACATACTAAAGCGGTAATGCGATTGATCATATTTTCTCCTTATTTATTACTATAAAACATTCCATTATAAATCACCAGGGCCCTTGGGCCTAGGTCCTGCTAGGCCTTTTGGGCCCTAAGTTTGAGGCAGGGAAATATATAACTGTTTAAATAGAGGAAAATGGGATACCCGAAATATAAAAAGCCCCGGGAGTTTGGCTCCCGGGGCTTTTTGATGCGAGTTGAATCAAGAGTACTTCTTGAGGACGGCTTCTTTGGCGGCGCTGGAATAGACGTTATAATCTATCTGTTGGAAGATAGAGTCTTTCTGTTCCAGGTCGTACACGAAGCCTTCGTCAATGCGGTTGCCTTGGATTTGCTCGTAGAGCGCGTTGAACCGTTTGACGTGGTCCTTGGTGCGTTTGGTGGAATATTCCTTGGCCGTGCCGGTGGTCATCAAAAACGCCCAGTCGGACGACTGCATCAGCAGCAGTTCGCGCGCCAATTGGTTCAGCGCCCGGCGCAAAAGGCCGTCCGCATGCGGGAATTTGTTGGCCAGTTCCATCATCCGTTCGGCCGCTTTGATGAGGTGGCGGTAAATCCAGTCGTTGCCGCTGTTAAGCCACACATCGTGGTAGCCTTTGTCGCCCCAGGAGGACATAGACGGCTGTACCATTTGGTTTTCGGGGTACATTTCCAGGTATTCGCTCGGCGTGACGAGCTTGATGTCCTTCTGGTCGTAGTAGATTTTTTTGAACAGGAATTCCAAGAAATCAATCCCTTCGTACCACCAGTGGCCGTACAGTTCCGCGTCGTACATAGAAACAATCAGCGGTTTGCGGTCCAACAGCGTGCTTAAGTATTCAATCTGTTTCTGGCGGTTGAACATAAAGTTGCCGGCGTGCGTGGCGGCCACTTCGCGCGCCTCGTAGGGGTTGTACGCCTGTTTTTGGTTCAGGGGTACTTTGCCGGTAATTTTATGGTACTTCATGCCGATGTTGCGGCGGACGCCGTCGGAATGGAGGTAGGGCTTGATATAGTCGTAGTTCAAATCGTAACCCAAGTCGCGGTAGAATTCGCGGTAGCGCGGGTCTCCGGGGTAGCCGGATTCGGCGCTCCACACCTGCTGGGCCGATTCCATATCGCGCGCAAAGGCGGCCACGCCGGTTTGCGGGCAGTACACGGGCGCGTAGATGCCGTATTTCGGGCGGGGCGTGCCGTGCAGAACGCCGTGCGATTCGGTAAAGAAGAAGCGGATGCCTTCATCGCGCAGGAATTTATCGTCGCCGGGGTTGTAGGCACATTCGGCCAGCCAAATGCCCCGCGGGCTGCGGCCAAAGCGGCTGCGGTAGTCGTTGGCGGCGATTTTGATTTGCGCGTTGACGCTTTCCTTGTGCACCATCAGCGGCAGGTAGCCGTGCGTGGCGCAGCAAGTGATGATTTCCAGCTTGCCCATATCCTGGAATTTTTTGAACCCTTCCAGGACGTGGCTGTGGTAGCGGTTTTCAAACAAATCTTTGTAGCGGCGGAATTTGTTGAAGTACATCCGCGCGACGCCTTCAAACTCCGTGCCCTGCGTGCGGTTGAGTTCTTTTTCCGACAGTTCCACCCGCTGGTTCAAATAATGGCGGAAGCGCTCAATGAGCAGCGGATCGGCCATCATATTGCACAGCGGCGGCGTGAGGGACATCGTCAGGCGGAAATCGGTGCCTTCTTCGGTCAGGTTCTCAAAAACGTTTAACAGCGGAATGTACGTTTCCACCATCGCTTCGTAGAACCAGTCTTCTTCCAGAAAGTCCGGGTATTCCGGGTGTTTGATGAACGGCAGGTGCGCGTGCAGCACCAGCGCCAAATAGCCTTTTTCTTCGCCCATGGTTATTTCCCTTCCTCGCGCAGCGCTTTAATCGTTACCTGGCGCGTTTTGTCGCCTTTGGCGTTGCGCGCTTTAATCGGTAAGTCCACCACGCTGCCGGCGGGCAGGTGCTGGCGGATAGAAAATTTGCCTTCTTTGAGTTCAATGTCTTTGCCGTTGATGGACACAATGGCGTTTTTGGACGCGGAACCGTAGATGATGATTTCGCAATCCGCCTGGAGCCAGATGTATTCTTCGGCTTCGGGCTGCACTTTTTCCAGCTGCAGCGTGAAGGACGACCACGAAGTCGGCGCGCCGGAGGAAGAAAGTTCCGTCAGTTTCCAGCGTTGGCCCAACACGTGCATCAATTCACTGGCGCCCAAACCGATGTAGTCGGCACCGGCCAGTTTTAAGAGTTTTTGGAAGTCGCCTTCCACAATCATCCATTTGTCGTCCACGATGTCGGACACTTTGCCGGGCGGCAGCGACGTGGAGTTGCTGCGGGAAACCAAGATGAATTTGCCGTCGGCAGTCAGGTAGCCCAAATCGGCCAGGTACGAGCGGCCGGCTTGCGGCGCATTGATGTACCAGCTGCGGGCTTCAAAGATGACGGGCATATCGTAGTGGGTAACGGAGTTGTTCCCGTCAAAAAATTCCACATTCGTCACGTCGTGCAGGCGGATGATGGTGCGGGCGTTTTTCAGCACATCTTCGCTGTATTGGCTTTTGATGCAATCCAAGGTGTTCGGGGTGATTTCCCAAAACAAGAACAGCCAAGCCGGGTCTTTGGGCAGCAAATAGCTTTCCGTTTTGCCGTATCCGGACGGAATGTCCGCTTCGGCGTGTATGTCTTTAGCCAAGGGTTTAACCAAGGCGGACGAAGATAAATTTTGCGTCATATGTTTCTTTACCTCACCCTGTTTTAATATATTATTTCCTTTAGAGAATTTTTCTCCCCCATTTTATTTTAGCATTTTACATTGGGAAAAAGAGCTTTTTACAACAAAATTTTTTGAAGGAATCCGCCGCGGGTGTGCTACAATAGACACAAGGGGGAAAATATGATGAAAAATAACCGAGGAGTCGGGCTGTTGGGTATGCTCATTGCGGTGGTGATTATGTCCGTTTTGCTGATGATGGTATTAAAGCAATACACGGCGCAAACGCGGCAGGTATTAAATATGCCGGGGGTTACGCAGCCGCAAACGCCGGCCCGGGCGGCCCCAGGCGCCCAAAATCCGCAAGCCAAGCCCCCGTGCAACGGGCGGTTGGTGGGCAATATTTGCGTGCCGACCGAAGTGCGCAGCGCCAGCTTGGACGCTTTTGAACAAATGAATCCGTAGATAAGGCCACAAAAAACCCCGGTAGAACCGGGGTTTTTGTTGGCATTATTTAATAAAGCCTTTGGCTTTTAATTCTTCTTCCACGGCGGCCATGGTGGGGGGAATGACGCACACCTTGGAAAGGACCTGCATGGCCGAGTCTATATCCTTCAGCCCGTTCCCGCCCACAATCAACACGACCGATTCGTCCCGTTCAATTTTGCCTTCCGCCACCAGTTTTTTCAGCGCGGCATACGGCGCCGCCCCGGCAGGTTCGGCAAAGATGTTGGCTTTGCGCGCCAGCTCCGGGATGGCCTGCAAAATTTCTTCGTCCGTCACCGTGACGGCCATACCGTTGGATTCCTGCAGGGCTTGCATGGCCAGGGCCGCGTCGCGCGGGTAGTTGACCACAATGCTGTCCGCCACCGTGTGGGCCGCTACGGATTTTACTTCCGTATGGTTGTTGAACGCCTGCGCAATGGCGGCGCTGCCTTCGGCCTGGACGGCAATCATCTGCGGCATCCGCTCAATAATGCCCAGTTTGTTAAAGTCGGTAAACCCCTTCCACAAACCGGCCAAAATCGTTCCGTCGCCCGCCGCTACAATCACTTTGTCCGGCGCTTCCCAATCCATTTGTTCGCAAATTTCAAACGCGCAGGTTTTTTTGCCTTCGCGCGTAAACGGGTTGAACCCCGCCGCGCGGGAATACCAGCCGTATTTTTGCACGGATTGTTTGCACAGTTCAAAAGCTTCATCGTACGAGCCGTCCACCCCAATGACTTCCGCCCCGTATACGAGCAGCTGCACGAGCTTCGGGTCCGGCACGGATTTCGGCGCAAAAATGACGGCTTTGAGCGGGGTGCTGGCCGTCAAACAGGCCAGCGAATCGCTGGCGTTGCCGGTGGAGGCGTCGGCAATGACTTCCTGCTCCAGCTCCAGCGCGCGGGCCACGGCCACGGCGCTGCCGCGGTCTTTAATGGACCCGGTCGGGTTGCGGCCTTCGTCCTTAATTAACAAGTTGGAAATATGCAGTTCTTTGGCCAGTTCTTTGCAGGGGTAGAGCGGCGTCCAGCCTACGTGCACGTGCGGCACTTTGTCGTGGTCGTTGATGGGCAGCAGGTCCATATAGCGCCACATATCAAACTCGCGGTTGTCTTTCAGTTTGCCGATGCTGAAGCGTTTGGAAATTAGTTTATAGTCGTAATTGACTTCCAGGTTCCCGCCGCAGGCCGAACAAACAAAGTTTGCCTCGCTGGTTTTGTGTTCTTTGCCGCAGTTAATGCACTGCAGGTTGAGGATTTTTTTCATAGGTTATTTGGTTTCCGGCTCTACTTTCTTTTGAATCAAAATCAAACTGACAAAAATCAACATCAGTCCGCCGATTTCGGCCCCGGTCGGCATACGGCCGAAGGCAATCATATCGCTGATCATCGCTACCACGGGCGTGAAATACGTGACCGACGCCATACGCGTGGCCCCCCAGCGTTTAATCAAGGCTACCATCAGCAGGAACGCCACCGCGGACGAGAATACCCCGGCACTAATAATGGAAACCACTACTTTGGCGGTGAAGGCCGAGGCCGGCGGAATCGGTTCCACCAACAGGGAAATAATCAACAGCACCACCGCCGAGAATAAATACTGGTGGAAGGTGTTGGCTTCGTTGGAAACGGCGTCGCTGTCCACCATAATTTTTTTGGTCAGCACGTTGCCCAAGCTGTATGCCCAGGCCATAATCAAAAACGCAAAGCAGCCGTACAGCGCCAACGGGCTGGCGTCCAGCTTGGCGGCGGTAATCATCGGGTGCATAATAATCAGCAGGCCGATCATCCCCACCGTTACCCCTGCCGCACGGCGCCAGGTAAAGCGGTCTTCGCCTTTTAACAAAACAGCCCCGGCGATGAAGGACCATATCGGTACCGTCCCGTTAAAAATCCCGCCGATGGTCGGCGCCACAAAGCGCTGCCCCCAGGAAATGGCGGCAAACGGCAGCAAAATCAGCAAGAATCCAATCGTCCA
>CALUZE010000017.1 GCA_944325235.1 uncultured Elusimicrobiales bacterium
ATGCCGAAAGCGGCCTGTGGAATGAAGTGGAAAAAATCGGCGCCAAGCACGGCATTGCCATCGTGCAGGAAACCAAAACCGGCAAAATTTTGGCGGCGGCTTCCTACCCGGTGAAGGACGGGCAGTCCCTGGCGTTCCAGTTTACGTACGAGCCCGGCTCCACGTTAAAGTCCATTGCCATTTCCTCGGCGCTGGACGCGGGCGTCGTGCAGATGACAGACAGCATTGATATGTCCGGCCGCAAGTGGGAAGTTTCCCGCGGCAAAATCGTGCAGGACAACCAGCACGACAAGGACTTTTTGTCCATCCCGGAAATTTTGCAGTTATCGTCCAACATCGGGGCCGGGAAAATCGCCCTGGAACTGGGGGCCAAAAACCTTTTTTATTACTTTAAAGCCTTTGGCTTTGGCACCAAAACGGACATCAATTTTAACGGGGAATCCAAAGGCTATGTGCCGCCGTACAACAAATGGACGGTGGTGGATACGGCCGCCAAAGGCTACGGCTACGGTATCGCCGTAACGCCTATCCAGCTGATAAACGCCTATTCCGCCATTGCCAACGGGGGGATTCTCATGCAGCCGCATATCGTGGACCGCATTGAATACGCCGGCGGGAAAGTGGAGATAAAGTCCAAACCGGTCAAAATCCGCCGCGTGATTCAAAAGGAAACGTCCGATATGATGAAAAAAGCCCTCCAAAGCGTGGTGGAAGCCGGCTCCGGCAAGCGCGCGCGCATTACCGGCTACCAAGTGGCCGGCAAAACGGGTACCGCCGAAAAACTGAGCAAGGAAGGCGGCTACGCCAAGCGCAAGCACATTGTGTCGTTTTGCGGGTTTGCGCCCGTGTCCGACCCGCAGTTTACCGTGCTGGTGGTGCTGGACGACCCGGACAAATACAGCTTTGGCAGCTCGGCCGCGGCTCCGGTGTTCAAAGAAATTATGGAACGCATGCTGGCCATGAAAGGCGTACCGCCCGACCAGGTGGATTTTTAAGAACGATTTGATTTTTGTAAGGAGTATGTATGAAACTTGATTTAACCCTCAGCAAAATAGCGAAAATTACCGGTGCGGAACTTATTTCCTCCGCTCCCCAAACGAAAGTGACGGCTTTCGTAACGGATTCCCGCGTCATCCGCCCCGGCGATGCGTTTATTGCGCTTAAAGGCAAGAACCACGACGCCCGCCAGTTTATCCCCGACGTGCTTAAAAAAGGCGCCACGGTGGTGTTGGCGGAAAAAGGGTTTGATATGCCCAAAAACACCCAAGCGTCTTTCCTGCTGGTGGACGATTCGTTAAAAGCATTGCAGGCCTTGGCCAAATACCACCGGGTAAACAGCACGTTAAAAGTGGCCGCCATCACCGGTTCCAACGGCAAAAGCACCACCAAACAAATGCTGCGCGCCATTTGCGAAACCGCCGGCGAAACCATTGCCAATATGGGCAATTTCAACAACCAGTTCGGGGTTCCGTTCTCCCTGTTGGAAATCCAACCCAAGCACAAATACGGCATTTTTGAACTGGGGGCTTCTCACCCCGGCGACATTGAAGAAACCGCCTCGCTGGCGGTGCCGGATGTGGCCGTGATTACCAACGTGTCGGCCGCCCATTTGGAATTTTTCCACGATTTGGAAACCGTCTACAAAACCAAAACGGAAATTGCCAAGTGCTTAAATTTCGGCGGGACATTGGTTTACAACGCCGACGACGCCCTGCTCAGCCGCTTAAATACCGAATTTAAGGGCAAACGCATTTCGTTCGGGTTCCACCCGGGGGCGGATTTGCAGATTTTGGAAACGGAAAAATTTTCGTTTACCTACAAAGGCGAGGCGTACGTGCTGGACCTGAAACTGGAACACCACGACAAGTTAAACGCCGCCGCCGCGGCCGCCGCGGCCATTGCGCTGGGGCTGTATATGGACAACGTCAAAAAAGGCCTGCTGAACTACACGCCCATGCCCATGCGCCTGGAACGGCTGCACCAAAAAGGGGTGGAGTTTATTTTGGACTGCTACAACGCCAACCCGGCCAGTATGCAAAACGCGCTGGAAATTTTAGGGCGCGAAATCACCAAACCCCGCATTGCCGTGCTGGGCGATATGAAGGAACTGGGCGCTACGTCCAAAGAATACCACCGGCTGGTGGCGCGCCAAGTGTTGGATAACGGTGTGGAATATGCCTTTTTGGCCGGGCCGGAAATGAAATACGCCTACGAAAAGCTCAAAAACGCTCCCGGCGTAAAAGCGTTCTACGCGCCTACTCCCAGCGGGTGGACGAAAAATTTGTCCGCCGTGCTGAAAAAGGGCGGCACGTGCCTGGTCAAGGCGTCGCGCTCCATGAATTTTGAAAACATCCTCAAGGAGATTTAAGACCCCATGTTCTACTACCTCACGTCGTTTACGGACAACTGGAGTTTCCTAAACATCTTTAGCTACATCACGTTTCGCACCGGCGCGGCGATTGTAACGTCGTTTTTGCTCACGCTGCTGATCGGCCCGAAAGTGGTGGCTAAATTGCGCTCGTACAAAATTCAGCAGATAGAGCGTGAATACGGCCCGGCGTCGCACCTGTCCAAAAGCGGCACGCCCACGATGGGGGGCCTGCTGATTTTTGTCAGCCTGATTGTCAGCGTGCTCCTGTGGGCGCGGCTGGACAGCAACTATATTTGGCTTTTGGTGTTCACCACCGTTACGCTGGGCATTGCCGGCGTGATGGACGACTATACCAAACTCGTCAAAAAGAACCCGGAAGGGATGAAGTCCTCCATCAAATTGGCCATCCAGCTGTTTACGGCCGTTGTGGTGGTGGGGTATCTGGCCATGAACCCGCCCAACGGGGAATATGCCACCTCGCTCATTATTCCGTATATGAGCAAAATGTTTGTAGACTTGTCCGTCTTCTATTTTGCTTTTGCCATGCTGGTGATTGTCGGCTCCTCCAACGCCACCAACTTAACGGACGGCCTGGACGGTCTGGCCAGCGGGTGTATGGTGTTCACGGCGGCGACGTACGCCATTGTGGCGTATGTGGCCGGGAACGTGCATTTTGCCGATTATTTAAAAATCATTTACGTGCCCGGCGCGGGGGAAATTACCGTGTTTATGGGCGCGCTCATTGGGGCGTGTGCGGGGTTCTTGTGGTTCAACTCCTACCCGGCCCAAGTGTTTATGGGCGATACGAGCTCGCTATTTTTGGGCGGCGTAATCGGCACGGCGGCGCTGTGCGTAAAGCAGGAACTGCTCTTGCCGATTGCCGGCGGCATTTTCGTGCTGGAAACACTGTCCGTGATGTTGCAGATGGGGTATTTTAAACTGACGCACGGCAAGCGGCTGTTTAAAATGGCTCCCATCCACCACCATTTTGAACTCTTGGGCGTGCCGGAGCCGAAAGTCATCGTGCGGTTTTGGATTGTAAGCGCAATGCTGATGCTGTTGGCGCTGGCATCCTTAAAAATCAGGTAACGTATGGTCAAGCTGTTTAACAAAGCCCCCAAGCGGCGCAATAATTTCATCAAACGCACGCCGACCCTCTACAAAGGCCGCAGCGAGGCGTTTTCGTCCCGCCGCCAGCCGACGGAGTGGAAACCACTGCGCTTGGATAAACGGTTGGCGTTTATCACGTTTGCGTTTGTGCTGTTCGGGCTGTTGTTTACGTATTCTTCCAGCGCGTTTGACTCCACGTCCTTTTTCAAACGACAGCTGTTGTTTGATTTTATGGGCGTTATTGCGGCGCTGTTTTTGGCGCAGACGTACGACAAGCTGCAAAAGCTGAAGATTTTCTCGCCGATGAACTTGATGTACGTCACATGGGTGTTGCTGATCGTCGTGCTGTTCACGCGCGAACAAGCCAACGTGCACCGCTGGATTGATTTTGGGTTTTTCAAGCTGCAGCCGTCCGAAATCGCCAAAGTAACGCTGGTCATTTACGTGGCCGATTACTTGGATAACGTATCGGGCCGCCTGGCCAAAAACTGGAAACTGCTTATCAAACCCATGGCCGTGGCCGGGGTGACGCTGGCGCTCATTCTGGCCGAAAAAGACATCGGCACCCCGACGCTGATGGGCGCGGTGTTCGTGTTTATGCTGTTGGTGGCCGGGGCACGCCTGAAACACTTGGCGGTGCCGGCGGTGGCGATTTCGCCGCTTCTTATCCAGCAGCTTTTGTTTGTGCCGTACCGGCGGGAACGGTTGTTCTCGTTCTTAAACCCGTTTGAAAAAGCCGGCACCAGCGGCTATCAGTTGGTGCAGTCGTTATTGGCCATCGGGTCGGGCGGCTGGTTTGGCAAAGGACTGGGCAACAGCGAGCTCAAATTGGAATATCTGCCGGCCGCGCATACGGACTTTATCTTCTCCATTATGTGTGAAGAACTGGGCCTGGTGCGGGTGGTGGTTATTCTGGCGTTTTTCTGCTGGCTGCTGATACGCGGCATCAGTTTGGCGCGCGTAGCCAAAACGACTTTCCACAGTATGGTCATCTTCGGGTTGACGATTACCATTTGTATGCAGGCGTTTTTTAATATGGCTATGGCCGTCGGGCTGCTGCCCACCAAAGGGATTGCGCTGCCGTTCTTTTCGTACGGCGGCTCGTCCGTGATTATGACGCTGGTGATGATGGGCATTATCCTCAATATGGCCGCGGTGGACAATACCCAAAATAACCTGCGCGACGACATTACAAATTACAAAAACAGGAACAAATAACTTTATGAACAGACGCTTTTTGATTGCTTCCGGCGGGACCGGGGGCCATTTCTATCCGGGGCTGGCATTGGGCAAGGAATTGCGCCGGCAAGGTTTAGCCGTGCTTTTTATCGTGCGCAAAAACGACCCCGCCGCCCAAGTGCTGGAAACGCATAAACTGCGCTACCGGGAAATTGATTTCACGGGCCTGCCCCGCTCCATTAATCCCCTGCGGCATTTGCGTTTTTGGGGCAAATTCTTTAAATCCATGTTTGAAACGCGCCGCATTATCAAGGACTTCCGCCCGGACGTCGCCATCGGCACGGGGGGATATATTTCCTTCCCGCTTATATTTATGGCGCATTTTTGCGGCGTCAAAACGGCCGTGCACGATTCCAATGCCCGCCTGGGGCTTTCCAACAAAATCTGCG
This sequence comes from uncultured Elusimicrobiales bacterium, assembly GCA_944325235.1. Classification (GTDB taxonomy): domain Bacteria; phylum Elusimicrobiota; class Elusimicrobia; order Elusimicrobiales; family Elusimicrobiaceae; genus Avelusimicrobium. The sequence goes on from CALUZE010000017.1 coordinate 5,110, forward strand.
GCCGCTTTGCCGATTTATTCATGCTGGGCCTGCCTATTCAGAAAAGGCTCAAAAACGCCGTGTTGACCAGCACTCCCATCCGCCAGGAATTTGCCGAAACGCCCGATAAAACCGCCGTTTTGGAAGGATTAGGGCTGGACCCGGAAAAACACACCGCGCTCGTGTTTGGCGGCAGCCAGGGGGCTAAAGGCCTGAACGGGGCGTGTGCGGAAATTATTGCCAAACTTTCTAAGCGCGCCACGCGGTGGCAGTTCATCCACATTACGGGGGAACGCTGGTTCGGCGTGATACGGGAAAGCTACACCGGCCTGCACAATGTGGCGGTGCTGCCGTATTCGCACGAGATTTACGCCTTAATGCGCGTGGCGGATTTGGCCGTCTGCCGCAGCGGCGCCAGCACGCTGGCGGAACTGATGTACTGCCGCCTGCCGGCTATTTTGGTGCCGTTTCCGCACGCGGCGGCGGACCACCAATATTATAACGCCAAAATTCTGGCGGACGCCGGATGTGCGCGCATTGTGCGGGAAGACAAGAACTTAAAAGACCATTTATGGCGCACGTTTACGCGCCTGACCAGCCGCAACAAAGAACTGTTTGCCATGCGCGGCGCATACCGACGGTTAAGAATCCCCAACCCGATGACGGCCGCCAAAGGCATTGTCAAACGGCTGCGCAATTTATAAACGCAAAAATCCGCTGTAAAAACAGCGGATTTTTTATGCGGTATTCAAATGAACATAAAAACCCCGGGTTTTCGCCCGGGGTTTTTTACTTAAAGCAGGATTAAATACCCGTAAAGAATTTGCACATTTGTTCACCGGTATCGGCATCTACCGTGCCTACGTTGCACCCTTTTAATGCGGCCCCGTCACCGAAATCCGGCCGTTGCCATAAGTGGTAAATGTACGAAGATTTGCTCCCGGTGTCCGAGCGGTACACATCTACCTGCCCGTTGGCGCCGCCTAATTCATACACAAACAAATTGGTCGTAAAAACATCCCCATCGCTGTTCCACGTGCCGCCGCGCAAATCCACGTCGGCAATTTGGCGACGGTTGGTGACGGTGGTTTCGTTGGGGTTGGCTTGAAAGTAGCGTTGGGTGGCGTCCACAATCGCCTTGGCATTGACCAACGCTTCCGAAATGCGGGATTTTTCCACTGCCATTTCGTACTGCGGCAGCGCAATGGCAGACAAAATGCCGATAATCAGCACCACCACCATTAATTCAATTAAAGTAAAGCCCTGGTTCTTCATAGATTCTCCTTAACGTAAAATACTGCTAAAAATAGTATACAATTTTTGCTCATTTTCTCAACTTATAATTTCCGCTTGACGCAATGGAGAAAAAGTATTATACTAATATATGAACATATGTTCACATATTTATTTATTTAGGATTTACCTATGGCTAAAAATACGACTAAAAAAACTTCGCACCACTGCAAGCCGTCCTTGCAGCTGCCCGAGGAAACCCTCTACGACTTGGCAGACTTGTTTAAAGTCTTTGGGGACAGCACCCGCCTGCGCATTTTGTGCGCGTTGTTCGGGTGCGAGCAGTGCGTCCAGCACATTGCGGACGAACTGGGAATGACGCACTCGGCCATTTCGCACCAGCTGCGCTTTTTAAAGCAGAACAAACTGGTGAAAAACCGCCGGGAGGGAAAGACGGTATTTTATTCCCTGGCGGATGAACACGTAAAACGTATTTTTGACCAAGGGTTGGAACACGTACGGGAGGAATTATGAGCAATTCACACAACACCATTCACACCGCGCATTGCTGCGGGGCCTGCGCTTCGGCGCACGGCTGTGCGGTGGAAGAGCCGACCCAGGATTGGAAAAAATTAATCTGGGCCGCGGTCCTTTTTGTGGCGGCGCTTGTATTGCCGGTGGCGGGGTGGCTCAAAATTACGCTGTATGCCCTGTCCTACCTGGTATGCGGAATGGAAGTGCTGATTAAATCCGTCCGCAACATTCGCGCGGGGGAAGTGTTTGACGAAAACTTTCTGATGGCGCTCGCCACCTTTGGCGCGTGGGGCATTGGCCAATACCCGGAAGCGGCGGCCGTCATGCTGTTCTACCAAATGGGGGAACTCTTGCAGGAATACGCTGCCGGTAAGTCCCGCCGCAGCATTGTAAAACTGATGGACTTGCGCCCGGAATTTGCCCGTGTGGTGCGCCAAGGCACCGAAGCCGAGGTAAACCCGCGGGACGTGATGGTGGGGGAAATTACCCGCGTGCGCCCCGGGGAACGGGTACCGTTGGACGGCGTGGTCGTAAGCGGGGAAGGCCATTTGGACGCCTCTGCCCTGACGGGGGAATCCCGCCCGGTCAGCGCGGTGCCCGGGGCCAGCATTTTGGCCGGAAGCATTAGTGTGGACGCCACGCTGGACATCCGCACCCAAAAATCGTATGAAAATTCCGCCGTGGCCAAAATTTTGGAACTGGCCGAAAACGCCGCCAATAAAAAATCCGCGGCCGAAAAATTCATCACCCGCTTTGCCCGCGTGTACACGCCGGCCGTAGTGGCGGTGGCCGTATTGGTGGCGGTGGTGCCGCCGCTGGTGTGGGAAGAAGCGGCCTTTAAAACCTGGTTCTACCGCGCGCTTATCTTTTTGGTGATTTCGTGCCCGTGCGCGTTGGTATTGTCGGTTCCGTTGGGGTTTTTCGGCGGGATTGGTGGCGCGGCCAAAAACGGGATTTTGATTAAAGGCGGGTCGTATGTGGAGCGGTTGGCACACATCTATACGCTGGCTTTTGACAAAACCGGTACGCTGACGCAGGGCGTGTTTGAAGTCACTGCCGCCGTACCTGCCGCGGGCGTGGCGCAGGAAGAATTATTGCGCTGGGCGGCCCTGGCGGAACAACATTCCAATCACCCGATTGCCAAGGCTATCCTTAAAAAAGCGCGCGAAACAACTATCGTTCCCGCCAAGGAAGTGCGCTTGACGGAACGCGCCGGCGAAGGGGTGGAAGCCCAATGCGAAGAAAACGTCATCCTGGCCGGAAATGCGCGTTTAATGGCGCGTTTTAATGTGTCCGGTGTGCAGGAAGGCACGGGCACTTGCGTATACGTGGCCGCCAACGGGCAGTACAAAGGCCGGCTGGAACTGGGGGACAAACCCAAACCCGGCGCCCAGGAAGCGCTGCAGGAATTAGGGAAATACGTCAAACAGACGGTTATTTTAAGCGGTGACGCACCCGAAGCCGTGCAGAAAACGGCCCAAGAACTGGGTGTTACGCAGGCCTACGGCGGGCTGTTGCCGGGCGGAAAAGTGGAAAAACTGGAAAGCCTCATCCAAGCCGCGCCCAAAGGCGCCGTGACTGCGTTTGCCGGGGACGGCATTAACGACGCGCCGGTGTTGGCGCGGGCCGACTTGGCGTTAGCCATGGGCGCATTGGGTTCGGACGCCGCCATAGAAGCCGCGGACGTGGTGCTGATGACCGATGAGCTGAAAAAGATTGCCTTGGGCATCCGCATTGCGCGCAAAACGCTGTGGGTGGTCAAACAGAATGTGGTGTTTGCGCTGACGGTGAAAGCGGCGGTGCTGGTGCTGGGCGTAATGGGGCTGGCCAATATGTGGGCGGCCGTGTTTGCCGATGTGGGGGTATCGCTGTTGGCGGTGGCTAACTCGCTGCGGCCGCTGTACTTTAAAGAAAAATAGCCAAAGAAGTCCCAAAAAATCCCGCCTGATAAGCGGGATTTTTTATGTATCCAAATTACCGGTTCCGGATACGCTGGATGTGGCGGCGGTGTTCATCGTACGTTTTGGAAAACACGTGTCGGCCGCCCGTATCGGCCACAAAGTAGAGGGCGTCAAAGTTCTTTTCCGGGTTGAGCACACCCAATACGGACTCGCGGCTGGGGTTGCAAATGGGCCCCGGCGGCAGGCCGGCGTTGCGGTAGGTGTTGTAGGGGGATTTGACGCGCAAATCTTTGTAGGTAAGGCCCTTTTTCCAGTAGCGGTCTTCCTTCATATTGTATCCCAGTGCGTACTGCACCGTCGGGTCCGCTTCCAGGCGTTTGCCAATGCGAAAGCGGTTTAAATACACGGCGGCAATTTTGGGCCGCTCGTCGTGCACGACGGCTTCGCGCTCCACAATGGAGGCCACGGTAAGCACCTGTTTTTCGGTCAAGTTCGTCGGATATTTGCGGAACAGCGGCGCAATGTTTTTGCGGTACTGCATCAGCATTTCGTCCACCACTTTTTGGGCGGGGGTGTTTTCCGCAAACAAATACGTGGAGGGGAACAAATAGCCTTCCAGGTCTTTTTCGCGCACGATATCCAAAAACGCTTTGGCGTCCGTAATGCCTTTTTCGGCCAGCAGGTCGGCCATTTCTTCGCTGCGCCAGCCTTCCAAAAAAGTCACTTTTTCGTAGTGGATGCACTTGCCGCTTTTAATACAGTTGATGACTTCAAAGGCGGAGGTGTTTTTGCGCAAATCAAACCGGCCGGCCTTTAAATCGCGCGCGGACGAAGTCACGCGCATCAGCGCTTTAAAGAAGCATTCGCTGCGGATGATTCCCTTTTCCTTTAGCATATGTGCCACTTCGGCGCCGCTTTGGCCGGGTTTAATTTCCACCACCACCAGCGGCCCTTTGCTGAAGAAACACGCCTTCACCGTCCAGCAACCGCCGATAAACACACACAGCACCAGGCACAACAGAAAAATAAATTTTTTCATCTTGTTACTTTACCAATTTAAAGAAATGGCGTTTGCCCACTTGCAGCACATCGCCCGGTTCAAACGCCAGCGGGCCGTCCGCGGTTACTTTTTCGCCTTTCAACCGCACGGCGCCCTGGTCAATCAATCCGCGGGCTTTGTTTTTGCTTTGGGCCGCGCCGGCCGCAAAAATGACGGCCGATATCAGCGCTCCGTCCTGCGGCTTAAACTCGGGGATATCGGTGGGGAGTTCCTTTTTGGAGAAGACTTTCTCAAAATTTTGCAGCGCTGCGTCGGCCGCTTCTTTGTTGTGGAAACGCGTCACCAGCAGGCCGGCCAGTTTTTTCTTGGCGGCCATGGGGTGCATGGCTTTGATTTCGTCCATATTTTCGGACGTTAACAGCTCGTAGTACATCGGCATCAGTTCGTCCGGGATGGACATCAGCTTGCCGAACATATCATTCGGTTCGTCGTTCAGCCCCACGTAGTTGCCGTAAGATTTGGACATTTTCTTCACGCCGTCCAACCCCACCAACAGCGGCACCGTAATGGCCACCTGCGGTTCCTGCCCGTGGTTCTTTTGCAGTTGGCGGCCTACGAGCAAGTTGAAAATCTGGTCCGTGCCGCCCAATTCCACGTCCGCTTCCAGCGCTACGGAATCCTGCCCCTGGAACAAGCTGTACAGCACTTCCAGCAGGCTGATCGGGTTGCCGGCGGACATACGCTTTTTGAAATCGTCGCGTTCCAACACTTGCGCCACAGTCACTTTTTGCAGCGTTTGCAGCAGTTCTTTGCCGGTGGTAAAGGGTTCCAGCCATTCGCTGTTAAAGCGGATTTCCGTTTTGGCCGGGGCCAATACTTTAAAAGCCTGGTCGGTATAGGTTTTGGCGTTTTCCAAAATTTTCTCGCGCGGAAGAACGGGGCGCGTGGAATCGCGGCCGGAAGGGTCGCCCACGGCGGCGGTAAAATCGCCGATGACGAGCACGGCCTTATGCCCCAAATCCTGGAAGCGCCGCAACAGCGACAGCGCCACACTGTGCCCCAAGTGCAAGTCGGCGCTGGTCGGGTCGCAGCCGAGTTTTACCTTCAGCGTTTTGCCGCTTTCCAGTTTTTTGGCTAAATCGGCTTTGGACACTACGTCTACGCAGCCGCGCGTTAAAAAATTGATTTGTTCTTCCACAGTCATTGTATAATCTCCATCCTAACAGGCTATTTTTTATATTTTACCATATACAAACCAAAACCGCCCGCCGTGTTTGCGGCGGGCGGCGGGTGTTCAAAAGGTTAATACCCAAGCGGCGGCCCAAAGCGGTTAAACCCGCGCTCTCCCGGCCACACGCACACCACAATCACGCACGGAGGGAAAAACAGCTGCAATAAAAACCACCAGCCGCTTAACCCCATATCGTGCAGGCGCCGCACGGACGCCACCCAATACGAAAGAAACGCCAGCAGCAGCACGCCGCTTCCGAAAAATAAAAAGATGAGCGCAATCGGGTTGAGGCTTTCGCCTTTCCCGCCCAACATCCACAACAGCGACCCGAGCGCATACAAAATAATCACGGCCCCTAATCGGAACAAATAGCCTAATCGGCCCAATCTTGTATTCATAATACCCCCTGTTTCATCGTTTAGTATAGCAAAACCGGTTTTACTGCACCTTGTAAAAAAAGGGTTACGCCGTTACAGCGCGGCGGCGGCCAAGCCCAGCATCAACAGCGGCAGCAAGGAAAACACCACCGTTCCGGCCACAATCACGCCCAACACCCACGGGTGAGTGGAAAATACAGCCGGGAAAAACGGTTCCGCGGCCGGTGCAAAGCGGTTGGCGGCGGGGTTGGCGCGCTTGAGCGAAAAGAACAAAATCAGCACAAGGCCCAGCACCGTAAACACCCACTGGCTATCGCTCCACACAAATGCCCCGACCGTGACCAAAATTAAATAGCCGATGTACCACCAGCCGGACCAATTAAAATCGTGCAGGCGACGGAAAAATACCGCTATGGATATCCACACCAAAAACACCAACACGGGAATCTGCACCAGCCCCACCGCAATGAGAAACAGGCTTTTAAGCAAACTCATTTCATTTCCGCCCAACACTAACCACACCCCACCCGCAGACAGCACGCACGACACCAGCTGCATCACCAGGCTGACGGCGGCAAATTCTTCCCGCCCGGCCCGTCCGGAAAACCGAAACAAATTCAACCAATTCATACTCTTTCTCCTTTAGTAAAAATCATACGGGTCGGCCGACACCTTGACCGCCGCCTTTTTGGCCGGCACAAAGGAGTCTAGCTCCGCCAACAATTCAAGCCACCGCTTTTCATCCGTCTTAAACAGCAAATACTGCTTTTTCAGTACGTCCGTCTTTTTGGCGCACCACACCGGCCCCAGCGTTTCCAGCACCAGCGGCGCCGCCAACCGTTTGATACGCGCCGTTTCGGCATTTAACAAAGTGGTTTCCTTGGCTTTAATCAGCACTTTAATGAGTCGTACAAAGGGAGGATACAAAAAACTTTCCCGCAAGGCAAGCTCGGTTTCGGCCGCGGCCTGATAATCGCCCTGCAAGAGGGGGGAATAATCGTAGGCTTCTTTGTCGGCCGCCTGGATGATTAACCGTCCGTCCGGCACGCCCGACAAATGGCCGCGCAAAGCAAACAGCATTTGCCCGTACTTTTCCGAAGCGCGGAAATCCGGCCCGTCCAGCTCCAGTTCCGCATCCAACACGGCCGCCAGCGTTACTTTGGCCCCGCGTAAGGCGCCCGACGCCAACCGCGTGCCCACAATCACATCCGCCTGCCCGCTTTTTAAGGCGTTTAACGCCTCAAACCCTTGGCCGGCTTTCGTTTTAAGCGTATCGGAATCCAGGCGCAGCAGGTGCGCTTTGGGAAAGAATTTGCCCAGCTCCGTGATGATTTTTTGCGTGCCGCCGCCGCGCGATTTAAAAATCAGGTTATGGCATTGCGGGCATTCCTGCTGCAAGGTTTCCGTGTGGCCGCATTTTTTGCAGACCAGGCGGTCGCCGTGTTCGGGGGTGTTTTCGCGCGCCAAAATGGCGCCGCATTTTTTGCATTTGGCGTATGCCCCGCAGTTTAAACAATAGTAGGCGTTGGAATAACCGCGGCGGTTTAAAATCAATAAAGAGGTTTCCTTGCGTTTGATGTTTTCGGCCAGTTGCTGCAACAAAAATTCCGACAAAAAGCGGCTCTTTTCGCTCTTTTTATCCGTCAATTTGATTTGCGGCGTAAACGCGTGCCCGGGCACGGGCTGCACAAACGGCAGGGATAAAACCGCGCCGTCCTGCACCATTTTAAGCAGTTCCACGCTGGGCGTGGCCGAGGCAAACAGCAGCACGGCCCCGTGCATTTTGGCGCGGAACAGCAACAAATCGCGCAAGTGGTAGTAGGGTTTGTTTTCTTCCTGCTTGTAATTGTCGTCCCCTTCGTCCAATACGGCGGCCAGGCGCAGGTTTTTAAAGGGAAGAAGCGCGCCCGAGCGCGTGGAAATGACCACGCAGGGCAAGCCGTTGGAAACGGCCGAAAAGTATTTTTTCTTTTTGCTTAAGAGCATCCGGCTGTGCCAGCAGAACACGTTGTCCGCGCCGAAGCGTTCTTCGGCCTCGGCAATAAACTGGCGCGCGGCTGCAATGTCGGGCACGGTAATCAGCACCTGGCCGTAGCCGGCCAACACTTCGCCCGCCAGGCGCAAAACGGTTTCCGTCTTGCCCGTATACGCCGGGCCGTTTAACAGCACGGGGTGGAATTCGTACGCCGGGAAAGCGCGCACCGTTTTGAGGGCGGCTTCCTGCGAGGGCGTCAACTTAAAAGAGGGGGTTTTTACGTCTATGTGAACGGACGTGGGGGCGTTGTCCAGCTTAAAATACGGCTGCGGCGGCACGAGGGCAAACAAAATCTGCCCGATGGGGCCGCCCCAGTGGGCCTTCATAAACCGCATCAGCGGGAACAAATCCGACCCGAACAGCGGGCGTTTGTCCACCACGGAGGCGATTTCTTTGAGTTTTACGTTTTTGGGCGCGGTGCACACTTCGCTCACCGCCGTGACCATTCCGCCCGTCAGCACGCGGCCGAACGGCGCCGTTACGCGCACGCCGGGGGTGATTTTGTCTTCCAATTCGGCGGGGACGGCGTAATCAAAATCGCGGTCCAGCGGGACGTCATACACTACTTTGCAGAACATAGAATAGAAAATGCCCTATTTCCGGGCGCCTTTCAGGCCCAGTTCGTCCATGACCATTTGCAGGTCCACCCAGGCGTCTTTTTTCCAGCCGGGGTTGCGCAGCAGCGCGGCGGGGTGGAAAGTGGCCAGAATTTTGACCGGGCGCGGCAGAGTGACGCTGTCCAAATGCAAATCGTAAAATTTGCCGCGCAGCGCCCCTAAGGATTTGGCGTCGGCAATCAGCGCTTTGGCCGCCACGCCGCCCAACGCTACCACATATTTGGGGCAAATAACGGAGATTTGTTTTTCGATATATTTGCGGCAGCAGGCGATTTCCTCGGCGTTCGGAGCGCGGTCGTTGCCGTGTTTTTCGGGGTGGAGGGGGTCCGTCATCGGGTGGCATTTGGCGATGTTGGCGATAAATACCTGCTCGCGCGTGAGGCCCATGGCCACAATCATTTTGTCCAATAACTGCCCGGCGCGGCCCACGAAGGGGCGGCCCTGGCGGTCTTCGTCAAAGCCGGGGCCTTCGCCCACGAACATCACGTCGGCATCCACGTTGCCTTCCCCGGGCACGGCGTTCAGGCGCGTGGAACCCAGCGGGCAGCGGGTGCAGGATTTGATGGTGTCGGCCAGTTCGGCCAAAGCGGCCGTTTTTTGGGCGGTAGTCATAAGTTGAGGGGAGGCAGATTCGCTTGGGGCGGGAGCCGGCGTTTTTGCCGGGGGCGCCTCTTGAAGGCGGGCCGAAGCACGGGGAAATTCCACCGTCAGCGTTTCGCCTTCCGGCATTTTGGGCAACGGCTTTTTGGCGGGCGCAGGCTCGGAAACAACAGCGGCCGCGCGCGAAGGCGCAGCCGCCGTAATAAATTCGTCCTCGTCCTGGGCGGCCAGAAAAGTTTTTAAGTCCGAAGCCAGCCGGCGCAGCGAATCTTGTGCCATAGGTTACAGTTTCATCGGTTCTTTGGCTTTGCGTTCCGCTTCTTTGCGGGCTTCTTCCTGGGCTTTCATTTCGGCTTCCAGGTTTTCTTTGCTGACGCGGAGCACTTCGTCTTTGGAAATGCGTTTAGACAAAATATCGTCCAGCGCCACTTTAATCACCACGGAGTTGGGCTGGTTTTTGTATTCGTCTTTTTTCTTGAGTTCCTTGGCCCACATAGACGCCAACACCACTACGTCGTAGCGGTCGCCGTCAAAGTTCATCAGTTCGGCCTCAAATTCTTTATCGTATTTTACGGACATATTTCACTCCCTCGTTTTACTTCAGGTATTTAATTTTCAAATCCTGCCGGCACACGCGGCACTGTTCCGCCGCAATAATGCCTGCCATTTGGTCTACGGCTTCTTCCAAATCATCGTTGAGCAGGGCATAGTCGTAATGGTCCAGCTCCAGCATTTCTTTTTTGGCTGTTTCCAGGCGCAGTTCAATATCCTGGGTATTGTCGTTGCGGCCCAAAATGCGTTTTTTAAGCTCTTTTAAGCTGGGCGGCACGATGAACACGGTGGCGGCGTCGGGGTATTGGGCCTTGACGGTGCGCGCGCCCTGCACATCAATCACCAAAATAGGGCAAATGCCTTTTTTCATCAGGCTGTCCACGGATTTTTTGGGAATGCCGTAGTAATGCGTATGCACTTGGGCCCATTCCAGCATTTGGCCTTTTTTGATGGCCTGTTCAAACTGTTTGATGCTCCAAAACAGGTAATCCACGCCGTCTTTCTCGCCGGTGCGGGGGGCACGGGTGGTGGCGGTAATCACACGCGAAACGGTGTGGTCCCGCTTTAGCACCGCGTCCACGATGGTCGTCTTGCCGGCGCCGGACGGAGAAGATACGATGATGGGAAAAGGTTTCATTGTTATATTTTAGTAAATAATCCCGGCGGCGTAAAGGGGATACACCCTC
>CALUZE010000018.1 GCA_944325235.1 uncultured Elusimicrobiales bacterium
CAAGCCCAAGCCCAAGCCCAAGCCCAAGCCCAAGCCCAAGCCCAAGCCCAAGCCCAAGCCCAAGCCCAAGCCCAAGCATCATGTCCTTTTTGTTTGAAAATTCGTAAGGATTCCATGCCCGGGCTTCGTAATCTATCCTCTATGGTTCTTAAAATGCTAAATTTATCCAAATTTTACAGCAAGGTCCAATTTTTTAAATCAAACACCTGCCCAAATTCGTTTTGCCCCATATCCCAGGTACCCCCAAAACGTTTTAACGCATTTTAAGCAGTTTTTGGCTTAATTCTAATTTATATTAAAAAATAAGGAAAATTTATTTTAAATATAAAAATACAAAAATAGAGGGGTGGGGAAAACAAAAATTAAAAATTTAAAAAAGCATGTAATTTTGCAATTTATAATGGGCGTAGACATCATAAATTTATTTCAAAAAAAGGCATGTTTTTGCCAAGGCAATATCAAAAAAACGATATGATTCGCCGGTTTTAAAAGGCTAAAATTGCAGAAAATTTTTCCAAAAACAGGCTTTATTTTGCTTGTGCACAAAAAATCTTTTTTGCTAAGAATAAATATCTATAATTTTTATTATTTTTAATAGAAAAACATTTATAATTAATAAGTAAAACAAAAAAATCTAATATACATTATATGCTTAGGAAAGATCTGCTTTTTACTGATTTTAATTAACATAATAAAAATTATCAGTAGTTGTGTGGAGCGGGCAAAAACCCCCTTTTTCAAAAATGTAGGCTTGTTTAATGCCAGGTCTTGGCCGGTTGTGGATGAAGCTGTGCGCGGATTGTTTTTTGTTGTTGGGGCAGGCCGCTCAAGCGGATATAAAATAAAGAAGTGAAGAGAAAATATGTGTTTTTTGTAAAAATGGGGAATAAAAATCATTTTTTTATGTAAAAATAAAAATACTTAAAAAATAATAATAATTTTTTTAAATAAATTTTTTAAATTTAAGAAGCAAAGATATGTATAACGAAAGGAGATGTTTGCTAAAAGATTCACTCTAAAACGGGACTCTTTCCCCCTTTCTGCACAAGCCGCAGGGGTTAGTTTGATTTCCGAAATGCGCGTTTATAGGTTTCCCCGCCGCTATGCTTTAGGTAAGAGCCACGCTTTGGCCGGCAAAATTGTGCGCGGGGGGTGCGGACAAGAAAACCGGCGTGCCGGGCGGCGCGCAACAGGGTGTTTTCCCGCCTGTAATAATTCCTTTCTCCCCCGGTTGGTATTTTGCGATCCAAGCGTGCGTTCCCCCCGACAGAACATCATTTTCTTCTTTGCGTACGGATACACGAAAGCCAAGGGCGGGGCGGAGCAGGCAGGAGTATGCCTCCGTGAAAGCTGTAAGGAAGTAAATGGCATGAAGGCCCTGCTGGAGCGGCCCCGGCGGCTTATGGCAGCGGTGGCTGTGAGGCGGTACCATTTGGAAAGGTTTTCTCCCCTCTGGGGCGAACGGGCAACGCCCTCAGATTTGCCAAAAGTAACTCGGCCTGACAAACGCGCCACCGGGCGAACGCACTCGTGAGAGAATGGAAAAGCCGGAAAGCGGGGATGCCCCCCGAAAAGCAAGTACGCGGCAGAACAGAGCCAAAAGACGGCTGCTGATAACGAAGTATATTGGCGGAAAAGGACTCCGCGCCGGCAAACGCACCGATAAGGCACGTACTTCAGGGGTGGGCGGAAGAAAAAAGCAATTTAGCACCGAGTGAACAAAGCTTTGCCAGGTACTCCGCGAAAAGGTTCGCCAGGTGCTCCGCAAAGGACGACGGGCCGCCCAAAAAGCAGTCGGCCACAGCCAATAGCGTGCCTACCAAGTCTCCGCGCCCAGTTTTTCCGCCAATACAAACGAGCGGGCGAACCCTTCGTTCGTCAGGCGATAGGTGCGGCTGCGTTTGCTCCCCTCCGACGTAATATGCCCGTTTTTGATGTCCGCCGCCAGCAATCGGTCCAGGCGGCCCTCGTCAAAGCCGGATTTTTTGAGCGCGCGCGACAAATTGAGCGCTTTGCAGGCCGGCTGCTTGAGGAGCACCCGGGCGCCGGCAAGCAGGAGTAACGCCCCTTCCTGCGCGTTTAAACGCATTTTTTTACGCAAGACAACAATATCCCCGTCCTCTTTCAAAAGCCGCTCCCACAGGCGCAATGCCGGGAAAGGGGTATTTTCTTGCGGGGCAGCTGGCGTTTCCCGGGGGCGTTCTATGGGCGAAAGGGTAAAATCCTTCCGCGGGAGCGGCGGCGTGGGGATAGACATCCGCGGCGCCGGCGCCCGTTGGACGGCCGGCTCCAGCGAAATAACGGCCGGCGCCTGGCGTTTGCCGATAAGTGCCAAAAAGTAGTTGCGCTGTTGCTCTATGAATTCGCGGTTGCCTTCTGCTTCAAATTCTTCTCCGTTCGGAAAGCGGAAACGAATCTTAAAATTTTTGTCGCCTTCGGTATTCATTCTGATATGCCCCGTTTAAAAAGTTATCCACCGGAGTTTTCCCCCGGTTATGACATATAATACACCATTTGATAACATATGTCAATACTGTATCATTTTATGTCTATTATATGTCAAAAGATGTTTACAAGTGACTATCCCCGACGGCAGAATAAGAAAAATTGTTTTAAAAAATGATTCCAAATCTGATATTTTTGCAAGACAAATGACATTAAAAATCTGATATATGTCTTTGAATGAGGTTTTTTCTGGTTGCCGGTCGCAAACGGCGCGTTTATTCTGGGGCACGTAAAACAAAAAATAAGTCAATTTTAAGGGGATGACCCGCTGCAAAAAAAAGGGCAAAATTGCAAAAACGCTATGCGGCCTGCTGGAATACCCCCTCTTTGAGTTCCTGCTGCCAGCACGCAAAACAACGTTTGATTTTTAAATCTGCTCTTGCAGGACTAAAAATCGCAAAAACGGTATTAAATTTGCTGATGCAAAAACAAGGGCGATTTTGCAAAAAACGCAGAACGCGCTTATTTGCTTTTTGGGGATATACTAGTACCCCCAAAATGAATTTGAGGATACCCGCGCATATGGGGTATGTTGGAAACAGGCGGTTGGCTGGAGCCGCCTTGCGGAAACAAGATTCCCCCCACTGGTTGCAGGCGGATAAAATAGGCCTCAGGTGGGCTGATATGCGGTTTTGGATTTCTTTCCCAGAACAAGTTCCCTTTTTCTACGTTGGTGCACAAATTGGTTCGGGCCGCTTGGCCGGGTGTTGGCTGGCGGCCGGGTGTCAGCCGGCGCACGGAATTATCTGCCCGTCGGGCGGCGTATCAGGCGGATTTTGTGCCCGGGTCGGAAAATTGTAAAATAAACTACATATGAAAGCTTTTTCTTCCGTTTTACTTGCCTGGTACGACCACAACAAGCGGGATTTGCCTTGGCGGCGAACCAAGGACCCGTATTTGATTTGGCTGTCCGAAATCATTTTACAGCAAACGCGTGTCGTGCAGGGGCTGGCGTATTATAACCGCTTTTCGGAGCGCTTTCCCACCCCGCGCGCACTGGCGGAGGCACCGGAAGACGAAGTGCTTAAATATTGGCAGGGCTTGGGGTATTATTCCCGCGCGCGCAATTTGCACGCGGCGGCCAAAAGTATGCAGGGGGAATTCCCCCGCACGTACGAGGGCGTCCGCGCGCTGAAAGGTGTGGGCGATTATACCGCCGCGGCCGTGTGCTCTATTGCGTATGATATGCCGTATGCGGTGGTGGACGGCAACGTCTACCGCGTGCTGGCCAGGGTGTTTGGCATAAACACGCCGATAGATTCCCCCGCCGGCAAAAAACAGTTTACGCAGCTGGCGCAAAAGCTCCTGGATAAAAAACGCCCCGGCGATTATAACCAAGCCATTATGGATTTTGGCGCCACCGTTTGCACGCCTGCGGCGCCCCAATGTTTGGTCTGCCCGCTGGCGCAAGCGTGCCAAGCCTTGGCGCAAGGCAAGGTGGAACAGTGGCCGGTGAAAGCGCAAAAGACGAAAATTTCCAACCGCTATTTCCATTATATTTATGTAAAGCAAGGCGAGTACACCTGGCTGCACAAGCGCGGTGCGGGCGACGTGTGGCAGAATTTGTACGAGCCGCCCCTGGTGGAAACCAAAACGGCGGACGGCGATTATGGCGAGGCTCCCGAATACCGCCGCTGGTTTGGGCGCAAAAAAGCCCTGTTGCGGGTTTCCCCCGTTAAACACGTGCTTTCCCACCGCGTAATTTACGCCGATTTGTCCGAAATCACCCTCCCCCCTTCGGTCCCGGTGCCGGAAGATTTTATGGCTATTGCCGTGCGGGAACTGAAGAAATACGCGGTATCCCGCCTGGTGCAGAAACTCTTGGAAAAAGCGGGGGTACTGTAAGCGGCGCTTGAAAATAAGTATTTTTCGCAACTTATATAAAAAGAAAAACGGCATATTTTAAAATATGCCGTTTTTCATTCGCAAGAACTGCTGATTAGAACTTATACCCAAACGTCAGGGCGACCATATCGCTCTTGCCGTCGGTGTATTCCATAGGCAGTATTCCCGCCGCCGTAGCAATGCTGTTGCCTTTTAAATCTTTGGCAAACACATGGGCATACGCTACGTCCACGCTCCAGGTTTCGGTTTGATAACCAACCCCCACACTGGCGATATGGCGGTCGTCCACCGGCACAAGGGTGTCCATAGCGTGTTCGCTGATGGGGGATTTGTCGTACACATAGCCAGCGCGCAAGGCCCAGTTGGGCGTCAGCATATATTCCGTCCCCAAGTTCAGGCGGTAAACGTCTTTGTAATTCTTTTTGTTGTGAATGGTGGGAGCTTCTTCTTTTTCGGTATATTCAATAACAATTTGGTCGTAAGAGCTCCAGAAAGACCCCACAATACCTGCTTCGATGGTCCAGTCTTCCGTCGGGCGGAACGCAATACCGGCGGACAAGCTGTCCGGCAGGGTAATGGAACCTTTGGCGTCCCCGCTGTAGAGCTGGTCCGGCACTTCCGTTCCGGCGGCGATTCGCCCATTTAAAGTTTGTTTTACTTTGGTGCGGTACATAGCCCCCAAGGACCATTTTTCTGCCCATTGCGGTTTGTACGCTAAGGCGAAGTTACCCCCCCAGCTAATGCCGGACCCGCTGATTTCGTAAGCGGTGGCATGGGCGAGCATAGCGTTATCGGTTCTTAAAGTAGAATTTTGGGAGAACCCAATCACCATAGCTTCCAAGCCCATAGCAATGGATAATTCGTCATTGGCTTTTACGGCTAAGGTCGGAGTAAAAGAGAAAGTTTCCAACTTTACTTTGTAGGCCAAGGTGCTGCCATTCCACGTTTCCCAATTTTTGTATTCGCCGCCTAAGCCATAGCGGGAAAATCCGCCCAGGCCGACGGACACTTGGTCGCTCCATTGCTGGGTGATAAAGAAGTTCGGCAGGTACCACACATCATTCTTGAGGGTGCGGGATTCCCCTGCCACCGTGGTTTTGGCGTCCGCCGTTACGACCGTCAGCCCGGCTTGTACCTGGGTTCCTTCCAGTTCGGTAATCAGCGCCGGGTTGGTGGCCAAGGAAGCGGCCTCGGCTTTGTTGGCCATTACAGCGCCGCCCATAGCCGTGGCGCGGCCGCTGTATTCGTACAATGCAAATCCCGCGCCGTGGGAAACATCGGCCAGCAGGACGGACAAAAGCAGTACGGCAGTTAGTTTCTTGTACATGTATTTCCTCTGTTAGTTGGAGATAATTTTGTGTTGGGGTCACACAAAAAACCCGTCCGAGCAGTACCCGAACGGGTTTTTACATCAAATTATTTTTGTAGTTCGGCCAGTTTGTCTTTTGCCATAGAGCCGAAGTAGGTTTGCGCGTATGCGTCCTCCAGTTGTTTGTAGGCGTTGATGGCTTCGGTTTTGTTGCCGGCCAGTTCCTGGCTTAGGGCCATGGTCAAATACGCCTGCGGCAGGGCAAAGCTGGTGGGGTTGTTTTGGATGAACTGCTGCATACCGCTTACGGCTGCATCGTAGTCTTCCAAGGCCTGTTGGCAAGCCGCCAGCGAAAGGGCCGACACGGTGGCTACCGTCGGATTATCGGACGTGACAAGCGGTTTGTATACTTCGGCCGCCTGGGCGTAATCTTCGCCGTTGTACAAGAGGTCGGCTTTGAGCAGCTGAGCATATTGCGCGGCGGGTGTGGCCGGGTATTTTTTGGAAAGTTCGTCAATCATAAAGAAACCTTCCTGCTCATTCCCGCTCAACAGGGAAACTTGCGCCATATAATACGCCGCCCAAGAGCCCTGCGTTACTTTTTTAACGTGGGAGGAATAGCACGCACCAATAACAGCTGCCAGCACCAAAATAACGACGGCCGTCAAAACGCCGCGTTTATTTTTTTTGCAAAAATCAATAATGCCGGAAAGAAACGACACGAGAATATCTTTTTGTTCCGCGGGAGCGGTAGTTTGTTTTTTCATATCTTTTATTATAGTAAACTTTCCACCTGAACGAAACGCCCTAGTTGGCGGCGATGTCTTTTTCGGTCAGTTGGCGGCATTCAATGCCGTTTTTGGCCAGGAACACAATGCCTTCCTGGCTGCGGTCGTACATATTTTTGTAAAACACTTTTTTAATGCCCGCGCTGACGATTACCTTGGCGCAATGCACACAGGGCGACCACGTAACGTACACGGAGGCGCCTTGCGTGGCAATGCCGTTTTTGGCGGCGAAAGCAATGGCGTTCTGCTCGGCGTGCAGTTCGTTTTCAATGGACCATTTGCCGTGCAAATCGTAAAACAGGCGGCTGGCGACAAAATCCGCATACGTGGGGAATTTGTCGCGGTAGGTGGTTTTGTAAAGCGTTTGGAAATTGTCTTCGCAGTGCAGCTGGCCGGTGGGCGTACCGTTAAACCCCATGCTGATTACCCGGTTGTCTTTTACCAACACGGCGCCTACCTGCAGGCGGCAGCAGGTGGATTGTTCCGCCACCAGCTCGGCTATTTTGATGAACAAACGGTGCTTATTCTTCATAAGTTTGTTTTACCATTTTTTGAATACAAAAAACACGGCCGCCACCAAACACGCAAAGCCGACCAAATGGTTCCATTTAAAGCTTTCCTTAAAATACAGGGTTGAAAACCCCGCAAACACCACCAGGGTGATGACTTCCTGCATTACTTTTAACTGCGTGACGGAAAAATAGTTGCTTCCGATGCGGTTCGCCGGCACTTGCAGGCAGTATTCAAAAAACGCAATCCCCCAGCTGGCCAAAATCACCAGCCACAAGGCGCGGTTTTTAAATTTTAAGTGGCCGTACCAGGCCACGGTCATAAATAAGTTAGAAGCGCATAACAGCGCGACGGTTTTCCACATATATTGTATTATAACTTTTTGCCTATAGAGGGCGCAAAAACCGCCGCCCGGCGCGCGTGTCGGAGTGGCAATAAAAAAC
This sequence comes from uncultured Elusimicrobiales bacterium, assembly GCA_944325235.1. GTDB lineage: Bacteria > Elusimicrobiota > Elusimicrobia > Elusimicrobiales > Elusimicrobiaceae > Avelusimicrobium. The sequence goes on from CALUZE010000018.1 coordinate 7,401, forward strand.
TCCCCGCAACCGGACAGAATTTCATATGATATAGGTACTTTTGGGAGGCAGAAAAATGACCCGGACAAAAAAATGGATAATTGCTTTATTTTTTATTTGCGGCCTGTCGGCTTTTTTGGCATTGGGGGTGACGGGCTTTGTAGGCATTGTGCTGGATCAGGCGTACCAGGCGGAGGCCGAAAATCAAGCCGCCGCCGGGGAACAATCCCCCCGCGCGGAACAAGTCAATCCGCCCGCTGTGCCGTTGCCTGAACCGGGGATGGAAGGCGTTTTCCCGGCGGGGTATACGCTGCCGGAACAGTTTTATACGGACGGCAACGCCTTAATTCATATTTATAACCAGGCCCCCTACCGCTGTATGTCCACCCTAGACCCGGCCTGCCGCCAGGAAAATTTGTTGGACGGGTCGTTTATTGAAATTACCCGCAAGGCCCAGGGCGGCTGGTCCATTATCCGGCGGGAACCGCTGCCGGAAGGAAAGGTGCTTCGCTGGCTGGAGCTGACGCCTGACGATCAAATAGATCACATTTTGATGAACGGGCGGTCCTTTTATTTTGGCGGACCGGACGGTACGCTCAATCATCTGTATGTTTCCGACAAGCCTTCCATCACGCAGGTGGATGTCATTCGTTTTGATCCGTCCGGCGCCCAAACGGAATGCGAATGCGCCGACGGCACCACCGCCTGCTGCGAAAACGAAGAAAACAACTTTCTGGGCAAGCCCAATACGTATTGCGCAATGTTCCCGTCCGACCCGGTCTTTTGCGCGTCCGGCCGGCAGGGGCAAATCCGCATTCCGTAAAATTTTCCCTGCTTTCATCCGCAGTCTGCATCAGCCGCCTGCCGTACTTGCGGGCACAAAAAACCCGCCGTTTGGCGGCGGGTGTAATGAGTTTTTTCAGAAAACCGACGGGCAGGCGTTTTTACCGTTCTTCCCAAGAAGCGGGGCGGAGGCGGCTTTGTTGTGCTTTGAGCCACGCCTGATAGGAGCGGTAAAACGGCAGTTTGCGTATAGAGGCCTTGATATAGTTGTTAAACGGGGTTTGCGGCTTGACTGCGGCCAGGCGATACAGACGGAACAAGTCCTCCTGGAAAACCGTCGGATGTTGCTGCATCAGGTACAGCATTTGCGTGCAGTGTCTGGCGACGGACAGGCTATACTTCATAGCCAGCGTCCATTGGCGGCTGGAATGTCGGAGCGCTTGATTTAATTGCTCCGAGCGGGCCAACAGGTTGCGCTTGAGAAACAAAAGCATTGCCCGGTGTTTCAGCGGCAGTTTGGCAAGTTTTTCCTGGCTGGCGCTCTGTTCCAACACCCGCACATAGAGTTCAAACGGTTTTGTGTTGGGCAAAAGCGGCTGATGGTGGAACAGTACCGCGCGGCGGGCGCCGCGGCCGGACAGGGCGGAGAGTTCCCCCGCGTCCACCAGGGCCTTGCCGTACTGAACCAAAGCCTCCTCGCGCTGGGCTTGGGCGGCTTCCAACCGGGTAATGTGATTGGTTAAAAAACGGTTCAGACGGTTGTTCCATGCGGCGGGCAAAAAGATTTGTTTCCTGCGCAGGGCGCGTTCGGCTTTTAGCGCATAGTCGGAAGACACCAGCGGCGGGGTCAGGCGGCGGTATTGCCGCGCGGCTTTTTGATAGGCGAGCTGTGCCTGTTGCAGCGTCAGTTGTTTTTCCGCGGCGGATTTGATAAGCGGGGAGACGATTTTTTCCCCTTGCGCATACGATAACGTTCCCATACCCAGGGCCAGCGCAAGCAACATAAGTTTTTTCATTTGCATCTTCTCCAATATTTTTTTATTTTTCTATTTTATCTTAAAATAAGGGGTGCTGTCTTGGAAAGGGAAAAGAAAGCAAACAGGCCGGTGCCTGCAATAAAAAGGGCCGCCGGCGTGTTACAATAAAAGCGGTATATATAAAAACCGCGGATTTCCGTCCAAGAAAAAAAGACAAAATTTATATAATATGCATATGAAACATTTTAAACTCTTTCTGTTAGCCGTCTTGCTGTTTACCGGGGCAAGCGTCAGGGGCGAAGTGGTCGGTTCTTCGGCTCAAAACGTTGCCGCGCCGTCTCCCGCCACGGCGGCGGACCAGGCCGCGCAGGACGCGGTTGTTCCCCCCGCGGCAAACGAAGCCGCTTCCGCGCCGCAGGCCGCCGTCCATCCGGAAAAAAACGACAAGCCCGCCATGGTCCTGCGGGACGCCGAAGGCAAACCGCTGCCGGACATCAACGGTACGCTGACGCTGGACGACAGCATCCAAATTGCGCTGGCCAACAGCCCGCAGGCGGTGGCTGCCCAACTGAACTTGCAGACGGCGCACGTCAATTTAAATTTATCCAAGGCTGATTTTCTGCCCACCGTCACGGCGGGCGCTTCGCAGAATTATTCCAATTCCAAGATGGACGGGTCCTCCCGTACGGACCATGGGTCGTCGGACGTGTACGCCCAGGCCCAGCTGTCTATCAGCGGCGTGACCGATAAAGTGCGCAACGTCAAAATCCAGCAAGGCGTCGTGGAACAGGCCGAGCTGAATTTGGACAGCGTCAAAAACGACCTTATCCGCACCGTAAAGAAAAATTACTACGCCCTTTTGTCGGCGGTACGGGCGGTGGGCATCCGCACCCAATCGCGCGATTTGTACAAAGACCAATACGAACGCACCGCGGAATACTTCCGCCTGGGGCTGCGCCCGAAAGTGGACGTAACGACGGCCGAAGTGAATTTGAATAACGAAGAACTCAGCCTCATCCGCGCCAAAAACCTGGTCAAAACGGCTTCGGCCCAGCTGGCCAACACGATGGGCGTAACAACCCCCAAAACGCTGGAGATTGAAGACATCGCCGCCTTTGAAAAATTTGATATGCCCTTTGACCAGGCCGTCAAAACCGCCTACGCCAACCGCCCGGACGTGCTTTCCGCCCAGACGGACGTGCGCATCAGCCAGATTAAGTTAAACCAGGCCAAGGCCAACTATTTCCCGACGTTTTCTTTCTCGGCGGGCTATTCCAAATACGGGGATGATTTCTCGCTGGATAACGAAGAAACCAAACTGCTGGCGTCTATTGAAATACCGATTTTCAACGCGTTCAAAACGTATAACGGCGTGAAGCAGGCCAAAATTTCGTTGGAAAACACGTTAAATTCCAACCGCAGCCTGCTCAACAATGTGTTTTTGGAAGTGCAGAGCGCGTATATTAATATGCAGGAAGCCTCCGAAAGTATCCCGATAGCGGAACTGAATGTGGAAAAGGCCAAAGAAAACCTGGACCTGGCCCGCGGCCGCTACAACGAGGGAATCGGGGACATTATTGAACTCAAAGACGCGGAAGTAGCCTATACGGACGCGGAACTGAGCTTACTGACCGCCCGGTATGATTATGCCTCTGCGGTGGCGGATTTGAAACAAGCCATGGGGACGAATTAATATGAAAAAGGAAAATATATTTAAGCGTATTATCAAAGGTTTTTGGCAATTGGCGTGGTGGAAAAAAACGCTGATTATCGTGGTGTTGTTGGCCGCGGCGTGGGCGATTAAGGCCTACTTCTTTTCCGCGCCGCCTACGCCGCAGTACCGCACCGCCCGCGTGAAAAAGGGCGACATCGTGGACATTGTGGAAGCCTCCGGCCCGATTAACCCCGTCAACACGACGGAAGTCGGGGCGTTGGTGTCGGGCGAAATTTTAAAGATTTACGTGGATTACAACACCGAAGTAAAAAAAGGCGATTTGATGGCCATTATTGACCAGACGCAGATTTTGGCCTCGCTGGAAGAAGCCAAAGCGCGCCTCTCGTCTGCCAAAGAGAGCCTTGCTTCGGCGGAAGTATCGTATAAGCTGGCCAAAAAGAACTACGAACGCTACCAGGCGCTGTACGAAAAAGAATACGTCTCCAAAGTCAATTTGGAAGAATACGAACTGGCCTACGTAAACGCCAAAAGCAGCTTAAATTCGGCCCAGGCCAACGTGGTGCAGGCGCAGTCCAACCTGGACACGGCCGAGAAAGATTTATCCAACACCAAAATCGTCTCCCCCATTGACGGCGTAGTGCTTACAAAAAAAGTAAGCGAAGGCCAAACCATTACGGCCGGTTTCTCCACGCCAGAACTGTTTGTGGTGGCGCAGGATTTGACCAAAATGCAGATTGAGGCCAAAGTGTCCGAGGCGGACATCGTCAAAATTCAGCCCGGGCAGGAGGCCGATTTTACGCTGGACGGCTACATGGGCGAAACGTTCCACGGCGTGGTGCGCCAGGTGCGCACGAACTATGTGGACACGTCGGACTCTACCACTACGTCTTCCAGCGGCACGACGTACACCGTGATTATTGACGTGGACAACTCCGACCTGCGCTTAAAACCGGGTATGACCGCCACGCTGACCATCCGCACGCAGGACAAAAAAGACGTCCTGCTGGTGCCCAACGAAGCGCTGCGCTTCTCCCCCTCCACCAACACCCATAAGTACGAAAATACCGGCGTGTGGAAGGCTGAACCGGGCATGCAGCCCCAGCGTGTGGACGTGACGATCGGCATCATCGCCACCAAGCAGACGGAAATTACCGGCGGCGACATTGAAGAAGGCGATATGGTGATTGTGGGCGAAAACAACCTCAAAGCCACTACGTCCAACCAAGCCGGCGGCCCGCCGCGGCCGGGCAGACGGCGCTAGGAGGCGGCTATGGCGCTGATTGATACGCGGGACTTGTACAAAATTTACACGCTGGGCGACGTGGAAGTAAGAGCCTTAAACGGCGTAAGCGTGTCCATAGAAAAGGGCGAATTTGTGGCCGTTATGGGTCCGTCCGGTTCGGGCAAGTCCACCTTTATGAACATTTTGGGCTGTTTGGATAAGCCGACCCGCGGCAAGTATATTTTGGACGGCATAGACGTCACCGCGACGGACTTATCCAAATTGGCCGGCGTGCGCAACCGCAAAATCGGGTTTGTGTTCCAGGGGTTTAACCTCATCAAACGCACCACCGCGGTGGAAAACGTGGAACTGCCGATGATTTACAACCACACGCCCGCGCACTTGCGCCGCCAAAAAGCGCTGGACGCGCTGAAGGCCGTAGGGCTTGAAAAACGCGCCTTCCACCTGCCCAACCAGTTATCGGGCGGGCAGCAGCAGCGCGTGGCCATTGCGCGTTCGCTCGTGTGCGACGCTCCCATCATCTTTGCCGACGAACCGACCGGCAACCTGGATACCAAAATGAGTATTGAAGTGATGGACCTTTTTACGCGCCTGAATAAGGAAATGGGCAAAACCATTATTCTGATTACGCACGAACCGGACATTGCGGAATATGCGTCGCGCCTGATTAAATTTAAAGACGGCGAAAAAATCAGCGATGAGGTAAAAAAATAATATGTGGGATTCTTTTTACGCGATTTTTAAAATTTCGCTCAAAGCCATTTTTGCCAACAAAATGCGTGCCGCGCTGACGAGCTTGGGGATTGTTATCGGCGTGTCGGCCGTTATTACGATGTTGGCCGTCGGCTCCGGCGCCCAAAAAAGCGTGACGGACAGCGTCTCCCGCTTTGGCACGAACATTCTGTTCCTGCGCCAGCCGTGGAATTTGGACGAAAGCATTTCCTCCCCCAAGGACGTAACGATGACCGACGTGTACGCCATCCGCAGTCTGGACGGCGTGGCAGCGGCCGCCCCGTACATTACCACCAGTTTTGACGTAAAATACTCCAACACCAGCGTCGCTTTAAGCGTGCTGGCCACGGACCCGGACATCTTTTCAACGTACGACTGGCCCATTGAAAGCGGCCGCCAATTTACCCAGCAGGAAGTGAACGATTACGCCCAAGTGGTGGTGCTGGGCTCGTCGGCCGCGCAGACGATTTTCAGCGATGTGGACCCGCTGAACAAAACCATCGTGCTGGACAACATTCCGTTTAAAGTGGTGGGTATCGTCAAAAAAACGGGCCAGAGCGGCATGGGCTTTGATATGGACGAAGGCGCCTTAATCCCCTACACCACCGGCAAAGTAAAAATGAACGCCGGGTGGAACAGTTCGGACCGCCGCGCCCTGGACCGCGTGGTCATCAAAGTGGCCGATTTTAACACCATTGAAAATACCAAAGTGGACATTCAAAACGCCGTGCGCAACACGCACCGCATCCACCCGCTGGGAAAGGACGATTTCCAATTGGACGATTTCGCCTCGTTTATTGAACAAGCCAAAACTATGGGCAAAACGATGAGCCTGTTACTGGGCGCCATCGGGGCCGTATCGCTGATTGTGGGCGGTATTGGCGTGATGAACATTATGCTTGTATCGGTCACCGAACGCACGCGCGAAATCGGCATTCGTATGGCCATTGGCGCCACCAGCTGGGATATCCGCCTGCAGTTCTTGGTGGAATCGGTTACCCTTTCCTGCATTGGCGGGCTGATCGGCATTTTGCTGGGGGTCGTCATCACGCTTATCGTGGCGGCCAACTCCACCATTCCGGCGGAGCTGAGCCTGTCGGCGGTGCTGCTTTCGGTGGGGTTTTCGGCGGCTACGGGCGTGTTCTTCGGGTTCTATCCGGCCTACAAAGCCTCCAAACTGACCCCGATTGACGCGCTGCGCTACGAATAATTTTACCTGTGGGGTAAATCAAACCGTCCCGCACAAAATGCGGGGCGGTTTTTTTACGGGTAAAAAATATGCCGCCGCAGGCGGTGCCCGTTTGGCGTGCCCGGCGGTTCGTTATGCGGGGCGGGTCTGGCGCGGCGTGCGAGTGCGAATGGCACACGGCAAAAAAATACCCCGGCCGGAGCCGGGGTAAAGATTAATGGTTTTCAACGGGCGGATTATCCGAGCGGCCCAACAGACGGTTGATGATTCTTTTGAGCCAACCGGGTTTGGCGGGCGCCTGGGCCGCTTGTTGCATGCGGGTCGCCTGTCGGCCTTCAACCCGTTTGAAAATCAAGGCGGACAAGATAGCCAGGGCGGACGGAATGCCGATCATCGCGGCCGTAGTGGCGTCAGCCGAGGAGAAAATCCCCGTCTCCATCAAGGTTTCGGCCAGGTTCGTCAGCAACATCGGCCCGAACGCGCACGAAATGGCGCTGGCCACAATCAAAGCCACAATGCGGTCCTGCGTGTGGGCGTTCCGGGCCGTGCGGGCAAAGGCCAGCGTAAACGCCGTAGAAATGCCCACCTCGGCCGCAAACAGCGCCGCCGTCAGCGCGTATACATTATCGGAAAAAGGCAGCGCCGCCAGCCCCCCCGCACCGGCCAGCAGCGTGGCGATGGTCATATTGTTTTGGGGGAACCATTTCAAGAACCCTTTGGCCAAGTTGCGTCCGATTAAAAACGGCACGGCAAACTGCAACAGGCCAAAGATGTATTGGGAAGAAGATCCTCCCGTCAGTTCCGGCAGCAGGAACAGAAAACCGTTGTTGTACGACATTTCCACCGCGTTCATCAGCATTAACCCCAGCAACAGGCCGGCTACGCCTTTTTCTTCTTTAAACAGGCGGATATAGCTGTTGTTTAACAACGAGGACGTAAGTGCGTAGGCGCGGCGGCTGCGTTTGTTGGTTTCTTCGGCCGTCGGCTGTTTGGCCGGTTTGGTTTCCAGGGTCGGTTTGGTGTTGGGAATGTTGGTTAAGTTCACCCCCAGCGCGGCGGCCGCTACCAGCGGAATGGGCAATGCAAACGTAAAGCTCCAGTCCATCCCCAGCACGCTGGTGGAAATGAACGGGAACGCGAACGAGGACATCATTCCAAGCGCGCGGCTGAATTCGGTGTTGGCCATTCTTTTTTGCAGGACCAAGTCGCTGGCGCCGGCGCTTAAATCGGTCATCATCGGTCCGACGGCATTGTGCACAAACACGCCCCCGGTGCTGGCCACCATAATACAGCCCAAAATGTTGTAAAAGTGCGCCCACATATCCGGCTGCGGCACAAACGCCCCGTTCAAACCAAACAGCGTGACCCCCGCCGTGAACCCCGCAGCCATCAACGCCAGTCCCAGGTTCATAGCGGCTTTTCGGCCGAATTTTTCTTTAATCCAGTTGGACAGAAACGCCCCGACCGAGTACGGCAGATACGTCGCCACGGCCACTAAAATATTGTCGCTTAACGACAGCTGGAAACTGGAGCCGATGTTGGCAATGACCGGCGTGGCCACTTCCAGCCCGATGATGTACGACGCCGCATACAGGCTGGCGCGCTGGAGGGCGCCTTGCAGGCCGGTGGCTTGCTGCGGTTGGAAGGCGGCCGCCGGCTGTGCTTTTTGGGGCGACAGAAATTGTTTGACGGACGAAAAAACTTTTTTGTCGCCGCTCC
>CALUZE010000019.1 GCA_944325235.1 uncultured Elusimicrobiales bacterium
CAGTTTGCGCGCTTACCGCCCCAATAAAAAACCCCGCCGGATGCGGGGTTTATAAATGGTGGGCAGTACAGGGTTCGAACCTGTGACCTTCCGCGTGTGAGGCGGACGCGCTACCACTGCGCCAACTGCCCATAAATCGTGTGTATTTATTATATCAATTTCCACCCCGATTTGGAAAGTTTTTATTTTTCCCCGTGCACGCGCCGCCCGTTCCTATGCTATACTAAATACAAGAGAGGTATTATGTTCCCGAAAAATTCATTAGAAAAATTAGCTCCCATCAATACGGCTTGTTTGATGATTTTGGCAGCTTCCGCGGCAACGTGGGTGCTGGTCTACACCAAAACCGTACTGATGCCGTTTGTTATTGCGTTGTTTATCTCTATGGTGGCCGGCACGTTGGCCGGCTGGCTCAAACAAAAATGGAAAGTGCCCTACGGCCTGGGGCTGGTATTGAGCTTTATTGCATTTTTGGCCATTATTGCGCTGTCGGTGCTGTTTATTTCCGGCTCTATTGAAGGTTTCGTCAACGGCGCAGACATGTATGCCGAACGATTGAACGGCACCCTGGATTGGTTGCTGTTGGAAGCGCAAAAATACGGCATTAATATGGATGCCCAATTCGTGGCCGACACGGCCGCCAAACTGCCGGTGTTTAATATGGTTAAAAGCGTGGGCAGCACCTTGGTGTCCATCTTAACCAACCTGATGCTGATTACGCTGTTTGTCATCTTTATTTTTATGGGCAAAGCCTCGGCGGAAAAACCGTCCATCGTGGGCAATATCCAAAAACAAATCTCGTTCTACCTGCTGATTAAAATTTTTGTTTCGCTGTTGGCCGCTGGGTTTACGTGGATTGTGCTGGCCTCTGTCAAAACGGAACTGGCCTCCATGCTGGCGGTGCTGACGTTTGTACTCAATTTCATCCCGAACATCGGGCCGTTTATTTCCACCATGCTGCCTATGCCGGTGCTGTTCCTGCAATACGGGCTGGATTGGCATATCTTGCTGGCGCTTATTTTGCTGACGACGGTGCACTTTATCATCGGCAACATCCTGGAAACCAAATGGCTCGGCAAAGGAATGGATTTGGACCCGATTGTCGTAATTGCCTGTTTAATCTTTTGGGCCCTGGTTTGGGGCGTTATGGGCGCCTTGTTAGCCGTACCGATGACGGCTATTGTCAAAATGGTGCTGGAACGCAACGAAACCACCAAACCGCTGGCAGATTTTCTGGGCGGGAAATACGCGTTTAAATAAATGAACAAAAATCCTTGGTACTATATCCCTACGCTGTACTTGGCGGAAGGTTTTCCGTACATCGTCATCAACACGGTTTCCACGGTGCTGTATGCCGATTTGGGCTTTTCCAACGAACAAATCGCCTTCTGGACGGGGTGGCTGTATCTGCCCTGGATTTTAAAAATGTTCTGGAGCCCGCTGGTGGACGCACGCTCCACCAAGCGCCGCTGGCTGTTGGGGGCGCAAACCGTGCTGGCCGGGATTTTCCTGCTGTTGGCCGCGCTGAACGCCTGGAACGCGTTTGCCCACGCGCAAGCCACCAATAACCTGACGTTCTTTTCGCTCTCGCTGTTCGGTTTCCTGCTGGGGGCGTTTGCCTCGGCCACGATGGACATCGCTACCGACGGCTACTACCTGCTGGCTTTAACGCCGGTGGAACAATCCAAATTTGTGGGTATCCGCACCATTTTCTACCGCCTGGCGATGATTTTGGGCAGCGGCATTTTGGTGGCTGCCACGGGCGCGCTGGCCCACCCGCAGGCCGGCAAATCGTGGGATATTGTTCCCTGGCCGTACAACTGGGCGATTTTATTTTTGTTCCTGGCCGTATTATTTGGCGCGTGCGTCGTGTGGCACAACCACACGCTTCCCAAACCGGCCGAAGACGCCCCCGTGCACACTACGCACGGCACGGCGTGGGGGCAATCCTTCAAAACGTATTTCACGCAAAAAAACATCGTTTACATCCTGGCGTTTATTTTGCTTTACCGCCTGGGCGATGCGTTTTTGGAAAAAATCGTACCGCTGTTTTTGCTTAAACCGCAGGCGGAAGGCGCGCTGGGCTTGAGCGTGCAAAACTACGGGCTGATTAAAGGCACGCTGGGGCTGGGCGCCGTGATTGTGGGCAACCTGGCCGGCGGGTGGCTGTTGGCCAAATACGGCTTCAAAAAATGCATTTGGCCGTTTGCCGTCATCCTTATTTTGCCGAACTTCTTTTATGCGTATATGGCCTGGGCCAAGCCGTCGCTGCCCGTGATTGCCACGCTCATCACGCTGGAGCACCTGGGCAACGGGCTGGCGCTGATGGCGTTTACGGTGTTTATTATGTACATTTCGCAGGGCGTGTTTAAAACGTCCCACTATGCCATTTCCACCGGCATTATGGCGCTGGGGATGATGGTGCCTTCCATGGCGTCGGGCTGGATGCAGGCCAAAACCGGCTACGAAGGGTTTTTCCTGCTGGCCAGCTTCATCAGTTTAATCACCGTTGCGGTGGTGCCGCTTTCGTTTAAAATCAAATCGATTGAAGAAACCGAAGCCGCCTTCCGCGCGCACAAACACTCGCTGGAGGACGCCCAGTGAAATCCGTCAATTTAAACGCGCTGGCGACCGAAACGCGCAACCCGCATACGCTGGATTTGGATAAATCCACCCCGCGGCAGATTGCCCGCAAAATAAATGCGGAAGATTTCAACGCCGCCCGCGCCGTAAAAGCCGCCAATAAGGAAATCGCCGCCGTGATGGTGATGGCCGCGCAAGCCTATGCAAACAAACATAAAATCATTTTCATCGGCGCCGGCACCAGCGGGCGGCTGGGCATTTTGGAAGCGGTGGAATGCGTGCCGACGTTCGGCACCAAACCGTCGCAAATTATCGGGCTGATTGCCGGCGGGAAAAAAGCCGTGTTCCGCTCGCAGGAAGGGGCGGAAGACGACGCCCGCCAAGGCGCCAAAGAAATCCGCCAGGCCGCCAAAAAAGAAGATTTGGTCATCGGCCTCACGGCCAGCGGCCGCACGCCCTATGTCATGGGTGCGTTGCAGGAAGCCCAACGCCTGGGCGCGCGCACGGCGCTTATTTCGTGCAATCCGCAAGCCGCCTGCCCGCAGGCGCAGGTGCACATTTGCCTGCCCACGGGGCCGGAAGCGTTGTGCGGTTCCACCCGGATGAAAGCCGGCACCGCCACCAAAATGGCGTTAAACGCCATCACCACCGGTGCGATGACGCTGTGCGGCAAAACGTATGGCAACCTGATGATTGACGTCCAGCCCACCAACCAAAAATTGGTGGCGCGGGCCATTCGGCTGATTTGCACCGTGTCCGGGGCGGACGAAAAAACCGCCGCCAAACTGCTGGCGGCCGCGGGCAAAAACGTCAAAACGGCCGTGGTGATGCACAAGAAACACGTATCCCGGGCCGAAGCCGAAAAATTATTAAAAAAACAAAACGGTTTTTTAACCAAGGTGATAGATGCCTAACTTTGCACTGGGGCTGATGAGCGGCACCAGCGCCGACGGGTTAACCGTCTGCGCGGTGTCGGTGCGGCCGTTTAAAGTGTTGCATTTTAAAAACTATGTCTACCCGCCCGCCTTGCAGCAAAAACTGCTGAAGGCGTATTCCCTGCGGGCGCCGGAGCTTTCGGCCCTGCATTTTGAACTGGGCTGCCTGTACGCGCAAATCGTGCGCAAATTTCTGCGGGACTTTCACCTTTCGCCCAACCATTTGCTGGTCATCGGTTCGCACGGTCAAACCGTCTATCACGGGCCGCACGACCAAATCCCCAACACGCTGCAAATCGGGGAGCCGTCCTTTTTGGCGGCCGCGTTTGGCAAGCCGGTCGTGTCGGACTTTCGCCCGGCGGATATGGCTCTTAACGGCGAAGGCGCACCGCTCATTCCTTTTTTTGACGAATACATCTGGGGCCGCTCCTCTCCCAAAATTTTGCTTAACGTGGGCGGCATTTCCAATTTTTCCGTGGTCGGCAAAAACATACAGACCTTTGGTTTTGACGTCGGCCCCGGCAATACCCTCATAGACTTGGCCGCTCAACAACTGCTGCATAAACCGTTTGACAAAAACGGCCACGCCGCCGCCAAAGGCACGCCGGACAAAGCCCTCGTGCAGCGCTTGCTGCGGCAAGCCTATTTTGTACAAAAACCGCCCAAGAGCCTGGACAAAAACACCTTTGGGCAAGCGTACTTGGATAAATACTTTCCGCCCAAACGCTTTGCCGGCGCGGCCGATTGTTTGGCCACGCTTACGTACTTTACGGCCGCGGCCGTTGCCCGGGCCGTCACCGATTTTGTGCCCAAAACCTGCCAAAAGGAACTGGTGGTTTCGGGCGGCGGGTGCTACAATAAAACCTTGCTTGCGTACTTACAGGCTTTATTGCCGCACGTAAAAATTACCACCACGCTTTCCTACGGTATTGACCCTCAAGCCAAAGAGAGCGCGGCGTTTGCGCTGTTTGCGTGGCTGGCCTTGCATAAACGCACCAACCACTGCCCGCGCGCCACAGGGGCGTCCCGCGCAACGATCTTAGGGAAAATCTCACTATGAACATCAACCGTTTGGTACATCCCGGCTTTTGGTTCGGCAAAACCGATAAAGAAGAAGCCATCCGCCTGGCCCGTTTGGGTGTGGGCGGGTTCTGCCTGTACGGCGGCACCCGCACGGAAGTATCCGCTTTGACACAGGCCCTGCGGGCCGCTTCGCCCCATAAACGAATTTTAATCTCGGCCGATTATGAGGACGGCTTGGGCCGCTGGCTGCCGGATGCGGAGTTGTTGCCTTCCAACCTGGCGCTGGGCGCGGCCGGGGATGAACATTTAGCTTTTGAAAAAGGCCTCCTTACCGCCCGACAAGCCAAAAGCATCGGCGTAGATTGGGTGTTTGCCCCGGTGGTGGACTTGGCGGATCGGGCGGATAACCCTATCGTCAATACGCGTTCGTTCGGGGCGGACCCGGAGCTTGTGATTCGGCTGGCAGGCGCGTTTATGAAAGGGCTCAGCCAAGGGGGCACCTTAAACAGTTTAAAGCATTTCCCGGGGCACGGGAACACCGGCACGGACTCGCACCTGGCCTTGCCCGTGCTGCTTTCCAGCAAAGAGCACATTTGGGAACACGAACTGCTGCCCTTCCGCCGCTTGCTGGCGCAAGCCGACTGCGTGATGGCGGGGCATTTATTGGTGCCGTCCCTGGACGAGCAAAACCCGGCATCCGTTTCCCGTCCGATTTTGCACGACTTGCTCCAACAAAAAATGGGTTTTACGGGCTGCATTTCCACCGACGCACTGTGTATGAAAGCCCTCGGCAACGAAAAGCAGGCCGCCCTGGCCGCGCTGTTTGCGGGGGCGCATGTGTTGTTGGTGCCCGAAAAGCCGTTTGAACTGCTGCAATTTTTAAATTCCCAAACCCTGCCGCACCCGTTGATTGCCCGCGCCGAGCAAATGCAAAACCTGCTTTGCGCCCGCGCCGACGAAGTCCCCCCGCTCACGCAGGCGGCGGCCTTCGCGCCAACCGATTTTTCCGCCCGCACGGCCCGCAAAGCCCTTACGCAAAAAGGGGAACCTTTCCGCATAAGCCCCGGGGAAACCTTGTATTATCTTTCGGCAGGAAACGACGAAAACCTTTCGGCCTCTCCGTTTTTGCGCACGCTGGAAGCCAACGGCGTACAAACGGAGCCGTTCCAAGGAAAACCGGTCGGCAAATTGGCGATTTTGTGTTGGCGGCGATACCAGGCATTTAAAGGAAAAATCGGCCTGGACGAACAGGAAATGAAACAGGTGCAGCAGGCGTTGGCCCTGGGGCAGGAAAGCGTGGCCGTCAGTTTTGCTAACCCGTGGTCGGTGCGCGGCCTGGCGTGCAAAAGCCTGCTGTTTACGTACAGCCCGTCCCCGGTTTTTCAGCAAGCGGCGGCAGAAGTGTTGTTGGGCATCCGCCCGGCAACGGGACAGCTGCCTATTACGTTATAAAAATTGGCTACGGTAAAATTATCTGCGCGTCAAAGCCGCTCATGCGGGCCCATTGCGCGTCTTTCCAGGCGTACACGCCCGCCCGTACTTGTTTAAAATCCGTCCAGCGGTGGAACAAAAAATTCCGCGTGTTGCGCACGCTGGTAATGCTGACGACAAACGTGTTTTCTTGCGGCAAACGGTTGGACAGGGAGTATTGGGTGTCATACGCGGCCGCACGGCGTGTGGTATAGATAAAAAACACCGCCTGCGGATATGCCTTGCGCCACTTGCCCAGCTGCACACGCATATGCGCGCTGCGGGCCGACACCGAGGCCGGGGCCTCTCCCGCCGGCACCAGCAAAGTGGAGTTTTCCTGCATCAAATACCCGCTCGGCTGATAAGACCTATCCCCCAACCCCACTACCGCCAAACGGCTTTGTGCAAACGGCTTTACATAGCGCTGCAATGGTTCCGGCGCATGGTGCGGGGACGCAAAACGCATGCCTTGGTCCGGCAGCATTTCCAAAAACACTAAAATCTGCCGGTTCGGATTTTGCTGGTGATAGGTGTTGACTAATTTTGCAAACGCCGTAAAAGATTGCCCGTCTTTGCTTCTGCCCCCCGCCACGACATACGATACCGGGCTTTTGATGCGCCCCGCCAACGCTTCCGTACGGGCAGGCAACGCAAGCCATTGGCCGGCCGGCAGGGCTTGCCGGGCGGTAAAAAATTGGATTTGTGCGCGGCGCAGGGCCGTTTCCTTAGCCGCCAAACGATTGCTCAAAGCGGCCCAGCCGTTCAAACGCGGCGACAACGCCGACGTAAAAGCGGCCTGCTGTCCGTCCCTCCATGGTTGCAGTGTGGGCGGCAAAACGCCCAAGGTTTGGCGGGCTTGCCGGAGCACCCGGCGGCTGGCCGACAACGTTAAATGCGGTTTGGTAACGGCACGCTGGGCGCTTTTAAACACCCTGTCCCATGTCTGTGCTTGGGCCAGTACCGGAAAACATAAAAATAAAATAAAAAGCTTTTTCATCTCTTTTATTATAAAAGTTCTGCCCGCCAGCCGCCAGGGTCATTGGACCTAAAGGCAGGTAGGTCTTGCCGCCGCATAAAAAACCCCGCCGAAGCGGGGTTTTAACGGGTTAATAAGCAATCTTATCGGTTTTATCGTTCCATTCTTCAAACGGTTTGTTCTTATTTTCCAAATCAATGCAATACGTTTTTAAGGAACGTTGTTCCACCGGCAGGGGAACTTCTTTATAAATAAATTCATCGTCAAAGCCGTATTTGGCCGCCGTAAACCGATCCGCCGCAAAGAACAGCGCTTTCGGGCGCGCCCAGTAAATGGCGCCCAAACACATCGGGCATGGCTCGCAGGAAGAATAAATCACGCAGTCTTTGAGTTCAAACGTGCCCAGTTTTTTGCACGCTTTGCGGATGGCGTCCACTTCGGCGTGGCGGGTCGGATCGTTGGACGAAGTCACCTGGTTGCAACCCCGGGCAATAATTTTGCCGTCTTTCACAATCACCGCGCCAAAGGGACCGCCTTTGCCTTGCTGCATCCCTTTGTGGGCCATTTTGATGGCTTCTTTTAAAAATTTTTGATGTTGTTTAAGTTCCGCTTGTTCCATAAAAAACCTCCAGGGTGCCTTTTTATTATAGCTAAATTTTCAGCCGGACGGTTCGGTTTCTTTGCTGGGGGATGATTTTTCCCGCCGTTTGGGCAAAGCGGGCCTGCGCCCCGATGCACACTTCTGTATCCCCTTGCATAAAGCAATAGGATACGTCGTCCTTCTCCGTGCCGGAGTAGCCGGCATTTGCCCACAGGCGTCCCGTGCGCGTGCGGTGCCGCCCCCATTCCAGCCGCACCCGCGTACTCCCCAGCGTCATTTCGTCCCCCGGCCAAAGGCCGCCTGCAAACGGACGAATGACGCGCCCCGTGCGGGCCAGTTTATTCCACGCGGGGGAAGTTTCCTCCCCCGTAAAAGCCAAAACCCCCGTCGCTTTTAAAGCGCCTGCCTTGGCCAGGGCCGCGGCCATTTTGTGCGGTTCTATCCCCGTCCCCACCACAAAAATATCCCCACCGGGCATTTGCACCAGCGCCGCGCTTTTGTTCCATTCGTTTAGCAAAAACACCTTCCCGTGTGAACAGAAAACCGCCTGTATGAATAGGGCCCCTGCCGCCACGGCTGCACACGGCACCAGCAGTTTGCGCGCAAATGCTTTTTGCGGCAGGTGCAGCAGCCAAAACAGCCCCGCATAAAAGGCCGTCACCGCGCCCGCGCTCCACGCCGCCGCCGGCAAACTGGACCACCGAAACGCCGCGAAAAATTCTACCAGCGTTTTAAATCCCGCCAAGCACCACCGCGTCGGTTCGTACAACAGAATCCCCATATGCAATTTGGTCAACACATAGTAGGCAAAACTCATTGCCATCAGCACCGACGCCCACGGCACCAAAATCATATTGGACAGCAGGCCCGTCACAGACACTTTATAAAACACGTTGGTAAATATCGGCAGCAACGCCAGCTGGGTGGAAAGCGTCGCCAAGAAAATCTGCGCAAAGAACCGCACCCAGTTGGGCCAACGCCCGGGCAAGGGGTAATTGTTCAAGCAAACGATAATGGCCAACGTGGCCAAAAACGACATTTGAAACCCCGTTTCAAACACCGAGGCCGGATGAAAACACAAAATCAAAAAACACGATACAAGCAGCCCCTGGAACACCCCGCTGTTGCGCCCCAGCAAATACCCGCCGCAGGCGCACACCGCCATAAAATACGCCCGCACCAGCGGGGCGTCCGCCCCGGCGGCCAACGTGTAAAAACCCGCCACCACAAGCGCCGTCAGCAAAGTTTTCCTGCGGCCCAAACCGAACAAACCGCAAAAGGCCACCGTCACCAGCGTCACAAACCCTACGTTCCCGCCCGAAGCCACCAGCAAATGGATGGCTCCGCTGTCTTGGAACGCTGTATATAATTCAGACGAGATTTCCCCGCGCTCGCCTAGCAACACGCCACCCGCAATGGCGGCCAGCTCCGGCGGGAAAGACGTGTTAAATTCCGCCAGAATATCGGCACGCAACGCCCGTACGGCGCGGTACGGCCAGGCGGCCCGGCGCAGCACGCGGACGTCGTCACTTTTAATTTCGGTAAAAATTCCCTGGTACGCCAGGTAGCGCCGCCAGTCAAAATTGCCCAGTAAATCAATGCCGTACGGCGCTTGCAGGCGGCCGGTGATTTGCAACGTATCCTTCCACTGCGGGTCAAAATGCGCCAGGCGCGCATACACATAGCCGTCCGTGGGTTGGCCGTTGACGGTGAACACTTTGAGTTTTACGTTGTTGGATTTTTTCTTGGCGACGGCAAAACTTTCCACACGCCCCGTAAGGGTGACGGTTTTAAGCGCCAGCGAATGAAAAACGTCCCGCTTGGAAGGGGCGGGACTGTAAAAGCACAGCAACAGAATAATCAGCGCCGCCAAACCCCACAACAGCGGGCGCTTGTAGATATCGGGGTGCATTACAGTTTGGTGCGGCCTTTTAAAGAATATCCCAGCGTCATTTCGTCCATATAGTCAATATCGCCGCCCAACGGCACGCCGTAGCCGATACGCGTCACCTGTCCGACAAATCCGCGCAGCAAATCGGCCAGATACAAGGCCGTGGTTTCGCCTTCGCTGTCGGGGTCGGTGGCGATGATGACTTCCCGCACCGGCGTTTTGGCTTGCTGGACCCGCTGCAACAGTTCGCGCACTTTCACCTGTTCGGCGCCGCGGCCGTCCATGGGCGAAATGGCCCCGTGCAGCACGTGGTACAACCCTTTGTAAGCACCGGTTTTTTCCAGCGATTCCACATCCTGCGGGTCTTCCACCACGCAGATGAGTCCCTGGTCGCGGTCGGGGTCGCGGCAGATATCGCACAGGCCGCCTTCGCAATAGTTAAAGCACACCGGGCATAATTTGACGTCCTGCTTAATAGACAAAAGCGCATTGACGAATTCTTCCGTTTCCCCCTGCGACGCCCGCAAAAAATACGCGGCAAAACGCTCCGCCTGCCGCGGGCCTACGCCGGGCAAACGCCTTAACGCACGGATAAAACGGTCCAAACTTTTCATAAATTAAGCCAGCAACTCCCCGGGGAAAATATCTAAAATTTCTTTTACTTCTTCGGGTGCATCGGCCGGCGCACCCGAAACGGCGGCTGCGGCGTCCGCCTCAAAATTGGCCTTTACAAACGGTTCCTCATCCGAAATCGCTTCCGCTTTGGCGGCCGTTTGCGGGGCCGCTGCTTGCGGGGCCGCTACCCCCGAAACCGGCTTGGGGGTCGCTTGGGCAGCTGTTGCGCGGGCAGACGAGCGGGACGGCGCTTTCTGCACAGCAGGCTTAGCCTGCACGGCAGGCGCCGGGGTTTCGTCCGCGGCGGCCAGTTTAATTTTAATCACGCGGCCGCTGATTTGTTGGGCGGCTTTTTCCAAATCCGGCAGTTTGTTTTGCGCCGGGATTTGATAAAACTCTTTGCCCGGGGCAAAGCACAGCGTCCATTCGGTGTCGCCAAAGGTCACGGTGCAATTGGTCATCACATCGTACACAAAGGGGCTCTTTTCAAACTGTTTGAGCATTTTGTCCCAAATCTGGCGGTTGGTTACGGCGCGGCTGACGGACGCGGCGGCCGGGGCGGATAAATCGTCCTCGTCGTCTTCGGCCACAATTTCATCCACTGCGGGCGCGGCCACGGGGGCCGGACGGGAAACGGCGGGTTTAGAAACCGCTTCGGCGGGAGCCGCTTGAACTTGCGGCCGCGGGGCGGCAAAACTGCGCGCGGTATCGGCCGGTTTTTGTGTGGCCGGTTTGGGTGCGGCAGAAACCGCCGGACGGCCCGAGGTCGGGCCCGAAGACGGCAGCACTTCCCCGCGCTCCAGGGCTTCCAACCGACGGACAAACGCGTCAATATCCAAGCAGCTGTCCATGACCGTAAACATACCGACTTCCGCACTGACTAAGGCATTATCGGAAAATTTTACTTCTTCAATAATCTTGTTAATCTTGCGCGAAAGCTGGGCCAAAAATCCGGGCGATACGCCTTTCAGTACGTCGGACGCGCCTGCAAACGGTTCGTCCCCTTGCCCCAGCGAAAAATAGAACAAATCGCCCAAGGTGTTTTTTAAATCTTTCAAAAAGGTGTTGGCGTCAAAGCCTTCTTCTTTGAGGGTTTCAAACACGCGGTGCAGTTCGGCGCCGTCTTTTTTGACCAACGCTTCCACCGCCTGTTTTAAGAGTTCATCCGGGGTAAGCCCCAGCATTTCGCCCACCAGTTTTTCGTCAATGCGGGCGCCGGAATAGGCAATGGCGCGGTCCAACAGCGTCAGCGCGTCGCGCATGGCGCCGCCGGCGTTTTTGGCGATGATTTTCGCCGCGCCGGGGGTTAAATCAATGTTTTCCGCACCGGCCAAATCCAGCAGATGGTTGCTGATTTCTTCCACCGTAATCGGGCGGAAGCGGAACGTCTGACAGCGGCTGACGATGGTGGCGGGGACTTTGTGTTTTTCCGTCGTGGCCAAGATAAACACCACATGGGCGGGCGGTTCTTCAATCGTCTTTAAAAGCGCGTTAAACGAACTGGCCGAAAGCATATGCACTTCGTCCAAAATAAAAACTTTAAACCGGTCGCGCGACGCCGCCAACGCCACCGTATCAATAATGGCTTCGCGCACTTTTTCCACCTGCGTGTTGCTGGCCGCGTCCAGCTCCAGCACGTCCATATCGGCGCTTTGGGCGATTTCCTGGCATTGGGGGCAATGGCCGCACGGTTCCGGCGTGGGTTTGGTGTTGCCGTTGCCGGTGCAGTTAAGCGCTTTGGCCAAAATGCGCGCCGTGGTGGTTTTGCCGCAGCCGCGCGGACCGTAGAACAAATACGCGTGGGCAATGCGGCCCGACTTCAACGCGTTTTGCAGCGTTTTGGAAATGCTTTCCTGGCCGACCATATCTTCAAACTTTTGCGGGCGGTACTTGTTGGCTAAACTGACATATTGGTTTTTTTCGTCAAACATTTCCATAAACTAACCTCTGTACGTTTTCTGCGCGCGGCGCAGTGCGTGTTTATAATCCAAACTGATTTTGCCGGGCCCCAGCATGGCAGCCGGCAGCAACGCCGCCGCCAGCAGCACGAGCAGCGCCACGTATAATTTATTGATGTCCGCGGCGAAAAAGATGACCCCCAACACGGCCGTAATGATAAACGACAGCGCCGCCGCCGGGCGGGTGAACCAACCCAAAATCAGCAATAAACCCAAAAAGAGTTCCGCTACCGCCACCGTCAGCCCCGCCGGCACGGGCAGCGGCAGACCGATGGCCGTAGCGTTGTACAAAAATTCACGGTAGAACAGCAGACACCCCACCGACACATACAGTAGTACGCCGCCCGTCAGCAGGCGGGTGATAAAAACCGTCAGCGAAAACACATCTTCGTCTATATTACAGCGCAAATTGGTAATGGGCACAGGAACCTCCGGTTAAAATTCCACTTCGGCCGACATGGAAAAATAGGTTTTGCGGTTGGCTTCCCGCCGGGGCTCAAATACTTCCACCCCGCCGGAGAGGGACATTTCCCCCAAATGCAAATGAAGCCCCGCACTGACCGCCGCGGCCGTATCGCTCAGTTCGTTGTAGCGGTACCGCGCCAGCGACGCATACGGCGTGATAAATTCCGTACGGTAGCTGATGCGCACGGCGGCGGCTTCTTTCACAAAGCCTTGCACAACCGCCGTCATAAAAGGGATATTCGCCCAGCTGAAAGTGACGTTGGCCGGCGGCTTGCTACTATATTCTATCACTTTCTGCCAGGCGGCTTTCAAATTAAAGTTTCCGGCGTCGGCCGCGGCCTGCACATAGGCGGCGGTTTCCACTTCGCCAAACGAACCGCCGGGCAAATCGTTGCCGCGTTTGTCCACATACGTGCGGTAACGCGTCTGGCCGACGTAGCCGTGTAAAAGCGGGTTTTTAAAAATGCTCCAGCGGTAAAAAGGTTCCCAGGCTATCCCGGCCGCGTATCCGACCGCCTGATACCCCACGGCCTGCGGCTGCCAAAAGCCTTCCGCCAGCGCGTGCCAGGCATCGTTTAATTCGTAGGACGCTTCCAGCCCGTAGCGGGAAGTGGAGCCGGCTTCGTCAATTTCTTTATCCGTCATCCGGTAGTAGCCGTACATCGGGGTAAACACGAACCCGTTATCCAAATCCAGCCGGTAATGCGCCCGCAAAGCGGCGTAGCCGCGCTCCCCGTTTACCCCCGAAAAACTGAGCTGCCCGTAGCATAACGCACACGGGCAGATCAGCAGCAGTAAACTGATAAACGCGGTTTTCAGTCGCATTACAAGTTATTTTTTCGCTTTTTTGGCTTTCAACGCAGCCACCTTGGCATCTTCGTTCTGCAGGAACTTGATGTAGTTGGCGGGTTTGCGTTTTTTCCACGCGCCTTTGTGGTAGCCGTAACCGATGATGAGCGGGATGAGCGTGGTGCATTCGCCGTAAACCATCTGTTCCAGCGCGGTGGAAACTTTACCCCAGGAAGAAGCTTCCTTGAGGGTGGAGCCGGAGAGCGCGCCGTCGCGCACGTCGGCCACGGTGATTTGCACGGCGTATTTGTGCATCGGAGCGTCGGCACCCAAAATTTCGGCCGCCACAACGGTGTCCTGCGCAAAGTTTTTCGGTACGCCGCCGGAGAACATCATAAGACCGGTTTCTTTGGCTTTGATTTTGATTTTGGTCAGTTCCAAAAAGTCTTTGGCGCTGTCAATGGTGACGTGGGCTTCCGGGTGTTCGGTCTGGTGGGCTACAAAGCCGAAACCGGCCGAGCAGTCGGAAAACGCCGGCACGAACACGGGCACGCCGTATTTGTAAGCGTTATAGACGATAGAATCTTTGCCTTTGCCTTTTTTCTCCAGCCATTTGCCCATTTCCCAAATGAATTCGCGGGAAGAATAGGGGCGGGGTTCCAAATAGTTGCAGATTTTGTGAATCGTTTCGTCACATTCTTTCAGCTGGTCTTCGTCGATATAGGTGTCGTAGATGCGGTCAATGTGCAAGTCGCGCAGCAAATTGTCATCGTTGTTGTAGGGGGTACCGATGTAGTGTTTGTAGCCCAACGCTTCAAAGAAGTCCTGGTCTACGATGTTGGCGCCGTTGGAGACGATCGCGTCTACCATGTTGTTTTGAATCATATCCACCACTACTTTTTTCAGGCCGGCGGATACGAGCGACCCCGCGATGCACAAAATGACAGAGCATTTCTTGTCGGAAAGCATCATGTTATAGATTTTGCTCGCTCTGGCCACTTCGCGGGACGCATAGGCCATGCTCCCAAAGGCTTCCACCATAGGGACCACATTGTATTTTTTAATGTCAATGTGTTTGATGGTGTCTTTGAGAAAGTCTTTTTTGGTAAGTTTTGCCATTTCTTTTACACCTCTGCTGGATTTATTTACTTCTATTTAGTAAATTATATTAAATAACGACGCATTTTCATAGAAAAATTACAAAAAATTTGCGGCGGAAACCCCGTGCAAAAACCGTTTGTTTCTGCGCCACCGCCCAAGGAGTGCTCCGAATGTATCCCGATCTGCAAAAAACCGACCCGGCCGTTTTCGCTTCCGTAGCCAAAGAATTGGCCCGCCAGCGCGAAAAATTGGAACTCATCGCTTCCGAAAATTTCACTTCCCTTGCCGTCATGCAGGCGCAAGGTTCCGTGCTGACCAACAAATACGCCGAAGGCTACCCCGGCAAACGTTACTACGGCGGCTGCGAATTTGTGGACGAAGTGGAACAGCTGGCCATTGACCGCGCCAAGCAACTCTTTCACGCCGAACACGCCAATGTGCAGCCCCATTCCGGCGCGCAGGCCAATATGGCGGTGTACTTTGCCCTTTTGCAACCCGGCGACACCGTGCTGGGCTTAAACCTCTCCCACGGCGGGCACTTAACGCACGGACACCCGATGAACTTTTCGGGCAAACTCTATCACATTATTGCGATGAACGTCCGCCCCGACACGGAAGAAATTGATTACGACGAAGCCGCCAAGCTGGCCCTGGAACACAAGCCGAAACTCATTATGGCGGGTGCGTCCAACTATTCGCGCATTTTTGACTGGAAACGGCTGCGCGAAATTGCCGACTCGTGCGGCGCTTACCTCGCGTGCGACGTAGCCCACTATGCGGGGCTGATTGCGGCGGGCGAATATCCGAACCCGTTCCCGTATGCGGACGTCGTCACCACCACCACGCACAAAACGCTGCGCGGTCCGCGCGGGGGGCTCATCCTGTGCAAAGAAAAACTGGCCAAGGCGATTAACTCGGCCGTGTTCC
>CALUZE010000020.1 GCA_944325235.1 uncultured Elusimicrobiales bacterium
GCCAGCACCACTGTATAGCCGACGAAGCCCATTCCCAGCAGCATTTCCAGCCAATCGCTGTGCAACCGCTCCACATACGCGTTTAACGGATATTCCATAAAAGACGTAATGGCCACCGGCATCGCGCCCACGCCAATGCCCCACCAAGGGTAAATGTGCAACATATCCCACGCGGCGCGGTAGAGCATTTTGCGCGTTTCTTCAGACGTTCCCGTCGCGCGTTGGGCATATGCGTTAATGGCATCCGCCTGCCACCACACCAAGAGCGCCGCAGCAATTAACAAAGCCCCCACCAGCAACACGCCTTTTACACGCGTTTTCTTTTCCGACGGTACAAAAAAACAGCACAAAAAGCAGTAAAAGAAAATCCCCGTCCCCAGCGAAAGCATCCCCCCGCGCGAGCGCGTGGCAATCACCAACGCACACAGGCCGACGAACACCAGCCCCAAAAAACTCTGGCGCAGGATAAATTCGTTGCCGCGGCGGTTGGCGCGGAAACGGCCGTAATCCGTCCAGGACGAAACGGCATACCCCAGCGTCACCAGCGCGCACATCCCCAAAAATACGCCCGCGTGGTTGCGGTTTAAAAACGGGCCGAACCCGGCCTTTAAGCCGGTAAAAAATTGGATATACTGCCCCTTTTGCAGGCCCAGCGCGCACAGCCCCACGGCAAACCCGCACAATACAATCAAAAACAACAAAATACGGTTGGATTTAAACGATTCCCACACGTTGGGCACCCACACCAACAGCGCCAGATACGTCACAAACCACGATGCGTGCTCCAGCGTGTACAGCCGCATCAGCGTGGCGGGATAGACGGCGGGCGAATCCAGCAGGGTTTGCGTACCCGCGGCCTGCAGCAACGTGTAGGCAATCAAAAAGGCAAACGTAAAAAACAGCCATTTAAGCGGCTTGGTATAGATGAGTTGACGGCGGGAAAACAGCGTGAGCAACAACCCGACAAAAATGCCCCCCTGCAGCACGGAAAACGCCCACGGCTCGGCCGCGGCAAAGCTGAAAGGCGCAAAAAACAAAAGAACCCCTGTCAGGGCTTTTAAAAAAAGCGTCATAATAAGGTATTGTATAAAATTTGCTATATTGGTATAGATGAAAATTTTATTTATCTGCCACGCCAACATTTGCCGCAGCTTTATGGCGCAGGAGCTGTTGCGCCCGCTGCTGCCCGACGATACGGTATTTTCCCGCGGGCTGTATGCGGACGCTTCCTACCGCGTGCCCGCCAAAGTGACGGATTTCCTGCAGAAAAACGGGATTGTTCCGCCCCCGCATACGTCCACCCAGCTGGCCAAAGCGGATTTGGAACAAGCCGACCTGATTTTTTTTATGGAGCAGTCGCATTTGGACAAAATATCCGACCGCTACGCCCAATACCTGGACAAAATGTGGCTGCTAAACGACTACGCCTTCGGCCAGGAGGAAGATTTGCAAGACCCGATTTCGCTATCCGGCCGCGCGTTTGAAAAATCCGCCGAGCGGCTGAAAAAAGCCGTCACGGCGGTGGCAGAAAAGCTGAAAGCAAAATAATTCGACTATAATAACAAGCACCCCGGCGCGGTCGTTCCGGGGTATTTTTATATTCTTCCAATCAGTTCATCAAGTAATACTGTGCGCCTGAAACCGCGCTGACAGTTGGATCGTGCGCCCCATATGTTTTGCAAATTTGGGTTCCCATATCATTCCCAGGCAAAACCCGGCACCAATGCTTGCCGCTGTAAGAAGCCGGCATGGAAGGCGGCACATTCAGCAAATGGAATTCTATGGAAGACGGAAGATTCGCTTCACGCGCAGTAGCATAACAGGTTCGGTTGAAGCTACAGGCAAATACCCACGCTTTTGAAATGGGCTTTACATCAATATCTAAATCGTCTAAATTATCCGCATACTGTCCGTTAGCCATATAATAAACTTCCTGCGCCTCCGTAATAGTTTTCAAGACAGCTACGGCCTCCGCCGTGCGGCTTTTGGCAACTGCCACCTGATATTGAGGCAGCGCAATGGCCGCCAAGATACCAATAATTAAAACCGCCACTAACAGCTCTATTAAGGTAAATCCGGCGTTTTTGCTCATTGCAGGGGAGTTTTGATAAATTTTTATCATAGTCAAAATTTATCAAAAAAAAAAAACGAGTCAAGGCATTCCAGGCCGAGGAGCCCTGCTTCCGCCAGGGTTTTACAAAATACAAATACAATACTTCTGCAAAAGGGAACACCCAGTTGCGGCCGCCCTCCCCAAGGGTCATCCGCCCCTCTTCATGCTCGTTCACACGACAGAAGTTTGCTGTCTTTTGGGGGCACAAGAAGTACCCAAAAAAGCGCTCCCGCCAATTCGGCAGGAGCGCCGCCACAAAACCGTTTGCGTAAAAACGTTACTTTGTCCCGCCGCCGAACAGCACTTGCAGGAAATTCCGGTTGTCGGGTTGTTTGTCTGCCGTGCCGTAGCCCGAGTATTTAACGGGCGGTTCCACGTGCGAAATGCCCGACACGCGGCGGATGACGTTGTTGCCCGTGTCCACAAAAAACAGCTGGTCAAAGCGCGTAATAATCATCGCGCCCGGGTACGCCAATTTGGCGTCCCACGCGTCCATTCCGTCGCCGTTATAGCCGCGTTCGCCGCTGCCCGCCACCGTCACCACCTTGCTGTCCATCTGGCTTTCCACCGTCAGGCGGCGGATGCGTTGGTTGTCCGTATCGGCGATATACAGCCGGCCGCTTTTATCTACGGCCAGCCCGGTGGGGTTGCTGAACATACTGTCCGTGCATTTGCGGTCCCCGTCGCCCGAGAATCCGCGTTTGCCCGTGCCGGCAATCGTAAAAATCAAGTGGCGCCGCGGCTCCACCCAGCGGACTTGGTGGTTGCCCGTATCGGCGATAAACAAATTGCCTTTCTCGTCAAACACGATGGCGGAAGGTTTGTTCAGCTCCGCATTGATAGCCAGTTCCAAATCCCCGCTGTTGCCCGCGTCCCCCGTGCCGGCCACATTCACCAAAAACCCGCTGCGGCGGTCAATTTTGCGGACCAGGTTGTTGCCCGTGTCGGCAATATAGAGCTCCCCTTTGGGGCTGATAGCCACCCCGGTGGGGCTGTTTAAACTGGCCGATACGGGGCGCATACCGTTGCCGTTGTAATCTTTGCGGCCGTCCCCCGCTATCGTGTACATATAGCCTTTGGGCGTTACCATACGGATGCGGTGGTTGCCCGTATCGGCAATGTACAAATTGCCCAGCGAATCAAACGTTAGTCCCGTCGGCCCGTTTAAGGCGGCCATTTCGGCGTTGCCGCCGTCGTTATCAAAGCCGGGTTTGCCGGTGCCGGCAAAGGTATCCACCTCGCCGGTGCGGGCGTCTATGCGGCGCACGCGGTGGTTGGACGTGTCGGAAAAATACAAATTGCCGTGGCGGTCCATCGCCAAGCCCATCGGGTTATTTAAGCGGGCTTTTAAGGCGTCCTCTCCGTCGCCGGAGTAGCCGCGCTTGCCGGGAATGCCGGCCACGTCATCTAACTGCCCGGGGCGCGAAAACGCCGCCGCTCCCGCCGTAGTACCAATAAATAATAACAAAACGATACTTGCCAGGTGTCCTTTACGCATAAAAATCTCCTTAACAGTATCCTAACAAACCGCTCGGGGCCGTGCAAGCCCAAAAAAGCGTTTCCCGCCCTGCCGGCTTTTTGCTACAATAATAATGAGGGAGGATTTTCCTCCGCACATTTCTCCGCTCCCGACGGGAGCAAAAAGGAATTTATCCATATGATTATATTATTTTTAAACTGCGGCAGCTCTTCGGTCAAATACAGCGTGTACGACTGGGACCAGAAGAAAAGCCTCTGCGCCGGTGCGGTGGAACGCATTGGCATTGACGGTTCCTTTATCTCACAGGACCGCAACGGCTACCCCACCTTTGAACTAAAAAGAAACTGCAAAGACCATAAAGACGCCATCAACCTGGTTATTGAAACGTTGACCGACAAAGAACACGGCGTCATTGAAAACATCAACGTTATCAGCGCCGTTGGGCACCGCATCGTGCACGGCGGGAAATTTGCCAAATCCGTCATCGTAGACGATAAAGTGGTGGAAGAACTTAAAAACATCGCCGATTTGGCCCCGCTGCACAACCCCGCCCACATTATGGGCATTGAAGCCGCCCGCGCGCTGCTGCCCAACGTCACCCACGTGTGCGTGATGGACACCGCTTTCCACCAGACCATGCCGGCTTCCTCTTATATGTACGCCTTGCCGCGCAAATGGTATACCGATTATCAAATCCGCCGCTACGGGTTCCACGGTTCTTCCGTTTTGTACACCTCCCGCCGCGCCGCGGTGCTGCTGGGCAAAAACGTGGATGAAGTAAACTCCATCGTCTGCCACATTGGCGCCGGCGCCAGCGTGACGGCCGTGAAAAACGGCCAATGCCTGGACACCAGCATGGGCCTGACCCCCTTGGAAGGGTTGGTGATGGGCACCCGCTCCGGCGATATGGACCCGTCCATCTGCTTTCATATGATGAAGAAGCTGAACATGAGCCCGGACGAAATGTACACCATTTTAAATAAAAAGAGCGGTATGTACGCCCTGACCGGGGACCGCTTTGCCGACCAGCGCGACGTGCGCAAAGGCGCCGCCAACGGCGACGAACTGTGCAAACTGGCGCTGGACGTGGAATGCTACCGCGTGAAAAAATACATCGGCGCCTATATGGCCGCCCTGGGCCGGTTGGACTGCATCGTGTTCACCGCCGGCGTGGGCGAACGCGCCACGAACATCCGCGAAATGATTTTGAAAGGATTGGAAAACTTTGGCATCGTGCTGGACGAAGAACGCAACAACGCCGCCGACACCAACAAAGCCGAATGCCGCATCTCGGCCGATAATTCCAAGGTCAAAATTTTCGTCATCCCCACGGACGAAGAAATCGTGGGCGTGCAGGACATTGTGGCCCTGTTGGCCGGCACGTACGACGTGTACACCAAGTTCCGGTATATCTTCCAGGAGAAAGATTACCGCAATAAACTGCGCGACGCTGCCTTTATAGAGGAAGTTAAAAAGCGGCCGTTCTTATTAAAAGCCGCCATTAACTTGCCTGAGCAGTTAAAACAGGAGTTAAAAAACTAATTTTTGTTCACGCCCGTTTGTAATTTGCAAATGGGCGTTTTTAATACGATTTCGCAGTAAAATGCAGTACCCCCCGGCCGATGAAACGCGCCGGGCCCGCAAGAAGTAAGATGAAACAAAATTAATAAAAAATGGAGCAATAAACTATGTTCTTACCGAAAGAAGTAAAATTCTTTGATCTGTTTGACAAACAAGCCGAAAACGTCGTACGTGCCGCCGAGTTTTACAAAAAACTCGTAGACAACGGGGAATTTACGCCCGAAAACGTGCGCGAAATGCACGAAATTGAACACTACGGCGATGAACTGACCCACACCACCATCAATACGTTAAACGAAACATTTATCACCCCCTTTGACCGCGAAGACATTTTGGCCCTGGCCAACCGCTTGGACGATATTGTGGACGGTATCTACCTGCTGGCCAACCGCTTCTACCTGTACAAAATTCAAAAGCCGACCGAGTTCAGCCGCAAAATGGCCGCCACGATTGAGGCTACTTCCAAAGCGCTGCAAAAGGCCCTGGCCTCGCTGCGCAGCAACAAAAATATGAAAGAAACCCTCCACCAGTGCGTGGAAATCAACCGCCTGGAAAACGAAGGCGACGTGTTGCGCGACGAAGCGATTTCCGACTTGTTTGAAAACGAAAAAGACCCCTTAATGGTCATCAAACAAAAAGAGCTCTACGAATTGGCCGAAACCATCACGGACTTTTGCGAACACGTGGCCAACACGGTAGAATCCATTTTGGTTAAAAATAACTAAGGCGGCCCCGTATGCTGTGGATATTATTTTTAATCATTTTGGCGTTGTTCTTTGAT
This sequence comes from uncultured Elusimicrobiales bacterium, assembly GCA_944325235.1. Taxonomy (GTDB): domain Bacteria; phylum Elusimicrobiota; class Elusimicrobia; order Elusimicrobiales; family Elusimicrobiaceae; genus Avelusimicrobium. The sequence goes on from CALUZE010000020.1 coordinate 5,956, forward strand.
TATTTAAACGGGTTCCACGATGCCGCCAACTCGGTAGCCACCGTGGTTTCCACGCGGGTATTATCGCCTAAAGTAGCAGTAGCGTGGGCGGCGTTTTTCAACTTCGTCGCGTTTTTAGTGTTCCATACCGGCGTGGCCAAAACCATTGGAGCGGGCATTGTGGATATCCATATTGTAGACTCCAACCTGGTATTTGGTGCGCTGATGGGCGCGTGCGTGTGGAACATCCTCACCTGGTGGTGGGGGCTTCCGTCTAGCTCGTCCCACGCCCTAATCGGCGGGCTGATTGGCGCCGGCTTTGTAAAAGGCGGCGTAAACGCGCTGATGGCAGGCGGTATTCTGAAAACGGTCTTGTTTATTTTTCTCTCTCCGTTATTAGGCTTCCTGCTGAGCACGATTATAGGAATTATCGTGTTTAACATTTGCCGCCCGTTTAACCCCTACAAAGTGGACCACTGGTTCCGCAAAGGGCAGCTGCTGTCCGCGGCGGCCTATTCGCTGGGCCACGGCGGCAACGACGCCCAAAAAACAATGGGTATCATCAGCATGCTGTTGTTGGGCGGCCTGGCCGGCAGCGAAGTGGCCCCGATACGCGACTTTCTGCTGACCCACGAGGAAATGCACGCCGTCGCGCAAGGCTCGTTTATCGTGCCGCTTTCCGTAGTACTGTTGTGCCACGGGGCCATTGCGCTGGGCACGCTGTCCGGCGGGTGGAGAATCGTCAAAACAATGGGCCAAAAAATCACCCGCTTGCGCCCGGTGGACGGCTTCTGCGCCGAATCCGGCTCGGCCATTTCGCTCTTTATCGCGTCCATTCTGGGGGTGCCGGTCAGCACCACCCACACCATCACGGGCGCCATTGTGGGCATCGGCTCGCTGCGCCGCCTGTCCTGCGTGCGCTGGAGCGTGGCCAACCGCATTGTGTGGGCGTGGTTTATCACCATTCCGGCGGCGGCTGTCATTTCGGCCGTCAGTTATTGGCTGAAGACCGCCTTGTTCTAATCCGTTTCTGCAGCAAAAACCCGGGCTTACAAAAGCCCGGGTTTTTTGTGCCCGTTTTACGGGAAGGTGCAAAGCGGTAAAGCCCGCATAAAGCCGCCAAACGGCCCGCGGAGGGCATAAAAAAGCCTTCCCTTATTGCTTTGCTCGGGAAGGCTGTAAAAACGGCTTATAAATTAGAATCGCGGCTGGTTTGCTTATGCTTCAGATAGGATATAAGCATTTGCCACTCCTTGGAAACCTCCTCATTAAACGCAAAATGAGGGGACATCGTCTTTAAATCGTCAATAAACATTTCCCGCAGGGTAACGACGGACGTAATATTAAACTTGGCGGCCCGGTGGGCGGTTTGGCGGGCGCAGTCACGCATTATTTTCTTCATTTCGCCATACCACTGCACCTGCTGAATTTTTTTGCCGCAGGCGGCCAGCGTTTCGCGGATTTCCTGGTCCAAAAAGGCAATATGCACTTCCTGCCAATCCACCTGCCCGGCAAACACGCCGCGCATCAGCATTTGCAAAAAGCGCACGCGGTCTGCCGTGCTTAAAAGCGGCAGCACATTGGTTTCAAGCCGTTGGGCCACGGCTTCGCCCAGCAAATCCAAAAAGGCCGGATTATTTTGAAAATCGGCCGCAAAGTGTGAATACTGATAGCGTTTGATAAATTCTTTTTCCGCTTCTTCCTGCGCGAGGGCTAATTCTTTTTCCAGCGTTTTAAAAATGGCCGGTTTTACCTTAATTCTTTCCCGAATGCGGTGCGACAATACCATCAGCCACGTATTCATCCCCAGGGTGTTGCCTTCTTCCCAGCGGTACTTGGCTACAGAGGCCTTTTTCCAGGCTTGGCGCAAAAGCACGCGGTTTAGTTCGCCGTCTTTTAAGATAGCCTCCGCCGGATAATTGCGCTGTACGGTTACGCCCAGGGCGCGGCGCAATACCAAGCCGCTGTGCCCGCGGCGCACCAATTCGGAAATGGATGAATTGGGAATCGGCCGCAAAAACTTGCCGCCCACGCCGGCTTTGAGCACCTGGCGCCCCAACTGGGCGTTGGCGGAGAGCGAAAATACACAACACACAGTAAATAAAAGAATCAGTTTTTTCATAGAAGTTCCCTACTATATTTTTTAAAAAAAGGTTTCCGTTTGCCAGGGCCATTGGTCCTACCGGCGGGCGGGACTTTTGGCCCAGAGCGTCCGACGGAGCATTTTCCCGCCGGGGCTTGATTTTTTCCCGTCGGCAATTATACTTATTACACACCGTTATCTTACTACCAAGGAGCCGGAGGTATGAAAATCACCTTTGCGGGAAACAAAAAAGTAAATGTTCACGTCAAAAATTTTGACATCCTAACCGACCAAAGCAAAGAACACGGCGGGGATTCCAGCGCTCCCACGCCGATTGATTTGTTTTTGGCCTCACTGGGCAGCTGCAGCGGGGTATTTGTATTGAATTTTTTAAAGCAGCACAACCTGCCCGAAACCGTGTACCTGACGTTGGAACCCGAATGGAACATCAACGAGTACGTGATTGATAAAATAAAAGTGTTTATCCACGTGCCGCCGGATTTCCCGGCCAAGTACGAAAACGCCCTGGTGGAAGTGGCCAAGCGGTGTTTGGTGGCCAGACACGTTAAAATCACGCACGAAATTTCCGTCGTGCACGACAGTAACTGAATTTTACGGCTTCTTGCTTGCAAACGCCCGCTCCGGCGGGCGTTTTTTGCGGGCAAGCAGCCCCAAACGGGCCAAAAAAATTCCGGGCCCGGGCCCGGAATTTTACTATAAATTATCCTTAATCGTCTGTGCCAGGCGTTTTAGGCCTTCCACAATCTGTTCCTTGGACGAATAGGAAAAATTTAACCGCATATCGTTAAACACGTCGCCCGCGGGGTAAAAATCCACCCCCGCCACATACGCTACCTTATTTTCAATGGCTTTGGGCAGCAGTTGGCTGGCGTCCATGTGTTTGGGCAAGGTAAGCCACAAGAACAACCCCCCTTCCGGGCGCGTCCACGAGACGCACTTGGGCATCAGTTCTTCCAGCATTTTCAGCATTAAATCGCGTTTTTCGCGGTAGACGGCAATAATCTGGTCCACGTGCGCCAACAGCAGCCCGCGGCGCAGGTATTCGGCCGTCGCCAGCTGCAAAATGGGCGACGTGCACAAATCCATCGCTTGCTTTAAAATAACGTATTTGCGGATAACTTCTTCCGGCCCGATGATGTAGCCCAACCGGAAACCCGGCACAAACACCTTAGAAAAAGTAAACAGCGTAACGACGTGGCTGTGGCTTTCGTCCAGTGCGTAAAACGTGCGCGGGGAAGTGCCTTCAAAGCGGACTTGGCGGTAAGGAGAGTCTTCCAGGATAAACGTTTCGTACTTTTTGACAATTTCCAAAATTTTCAAGCGGCGTTCTTCCGGAATGGTCGTCCCCGTCGGGTTCTGGAAGTCCGGCACCAGGTACACAAATTTGCACGGGCGGCCCTGCTGCTGCAAGGCTTTGAGTTTAGCTTCCAAATCTTCGGCCAGTACGCCGTATTCGTCGCTTTCGGCGCCGATGATATCCGCCCCCGCCACGTGGAACGCCTGCAAGGCGCCCAAATACGTCGGGCACGCGGTGATGATGGCATCGCCGGGGTTCACAAACAGGCGCGCCGTCATATCCAGTGCCTGCTGCGAGGCCGAAACCACCAGCATTTCTTCCGGTTTGACGTCAATGTTTTCGGTTTCTTTTAGCAGTTTGACCAGTTCCTTTTTCAAGCAGTCCTGGCCTTCGGTCGTGCCGTACTGGAGGGATTCTTTGGGAGAGTCTTTTACGACTTTGCCCATAATGTCGGCCACGTCATCGGTCGGGAATAAATTTGGATCCGGCAGCCCCCCCGCAAAAGAAATAATGTCGGGACGGGAAATAACTTTCAAAAGTTCTCTGATAGCGGACGCCTTGGAGCGGCTGACCACCTGGGAAAACAACTTGTTGTAATTCATGTACAGCTCCCCTTTCTTCAATTTCAGTGCTTAACTGATATATTGTACTATTTTTAAGCTCAAATCTTTGGCGGGAACGGAATGCGTCAGCGCCCCCATGGAAATCACGTCCGGCCCCACTTGGCAGTAGGCTTCCAGATTGTTCTTGTTCACCCCGCCCGAAACTTCTATAATTGCGCGGCCGGCGATTTCTTTTTTGCACACGGCCACTTGCTCGGGCGTCATATTGTCCAGCATAATGATGTCCGCCCCGGCGGCCAGCGCTTCTTTTACTTCGTCCAGGTTGGTGGTTTCCACTTCCACCTTGGGCGTATGGCCGATGACGGATTTGATTTTCTGCACGGCGGCGGTGATGGAGCCGGCCGCCGCGATGTGGTTGTCTTTAATCATCACGCTGTCGGCCAGGCTGATGCGGTGGTTGCGCGCGCCGCCCACCCGCACGGCGTATTTATCCAGCCGCCGCAAACCGGGCTGCGTTTTGCGCGTGTCCACAATCATCACGCCGTACTTTTTGCCCACGGCCGCGTAGGCGCGCGCCGCGGTGGCGATGCCGCTTTGGCGCTGCATAAAGTTAAGCGCCGTGCGTTCCGCCTTTAAAATGGACAAAGTGCGCCCTTCCAACTCCAGCACTTTTTCCCCTTTTTTTACGTTGTCCCCGTCTTTTTTTAGGGGCGTAAAAACAATGTCCCCGTCCACCGCACGGAACACTTCACGCGCCGTTTCCATTCCGCACAGGACTAAATCCTCTTTGGCAAAAACGGCCGCTTTGGCGCGGTTTTCGGGCGTAAAAATCGTATCGGAGGTAATGTCCCCCAGGCTCAAGTCTTCCAAGAGCGCAAGTTCAATAATTTTATCCAGTATCATTGGGCAAGCTCAAACATTTTATCAATGGCTTTCTTCGCTTCCGCCGCCACGGCCGGGTCCACTTCCACCACTTGTTCCGGGCGCGGGTCAATCAGCGCTTCCAGCGTATTTTCCAGCGTGTTGCGCTTCATGGAGCGGCACACGCCAAACGGCCATACAAATTTTTTGTTCGGCAGTTCCGCTTCCAAGCGGTTCACCAGGCCGAATTCGGTCAGCATACCAAACGTCGTCGCGTCCGAACCGGTTACGTAGGACGTCATCCCTTTGGTGCTGCCCGTATAATCGCACAAGCGGCACACTTCTATCGGGCATTCGGGGTGGGCCACCACTTTAATGCCCGGGTATTGCTCGCGCAGTTTGGCCACATCCTGCGGCTGGTACTTATCATGCACGCAGCACGTACCGCCGGCCGCAATAATTTGCTTGGGCGTGCCGCGGCGGGCGAGTTCTGCCTCCAGGTTTTTGGCCATTAACAAATCCGGTACAAAAATCAGTTTATCCCCCGGCATTTTTTGGGCGATGTCAAACACGTTGCCGGAAGTGACGCACGCATCGCAATGGGCTTTTACTTCGGCCACGCTGTTGATGTAGCACAGCGCCGGCACGCCCGGATATTGCGCGCGCAGTTTTTTCATTTCGTCCCCGGTGATGGCATCCGCCAGCGAGCAGCCCGCGTGCCCCGCCGGAATGACGACTTTTTTGTGCGGGTTTAAAATTTTGGCGGTTTCCGCCATAAACCAAACGCCGGCAAACACCAAAATATCGGCCGACGAATCACGCGCTTTCATCGCCAGTTCGTACGAATCGCCCCGGTAATCGGCTACGCCGTATACGATGTCGGGCGTGGTGTAGGAATGAGCCAAGATGACGGCGTTCTTTTCCTTTTTAAACTGATTGATGGAAAGCGTATAGGGAGCGGCGGCCAGGCAGTCCTCGTACGTCCAGCGGGTGCCGTCCTCTTTAGACACAGACTTAAGAAGCCCATAGAGTCTATGGGCTTCTTCGGTAAGCCGGGCTTCTTTGGTTAACGTCTGAAGCATAAAAATTACAGGGTATCCGGCTGGGCTTCTTCACTGGTGTAGGTCGTGGTCGTAGTGGTAGAAGCAGGGGCCGGGGTGTCGCCATTCAAGTAATAGATATTGGTGTTGTTAATTACTTTTTTGGTCTTCGTCACGTCCGTAGAAGAAGATTTGGCAGCGGTGGAAGACGCTTTTTTGGTCGTTGTTTTTTTGGCGGGTTTCGTGGTGCCTTTCAACGCCGTGGTGGCAGGCGGCAGGTAGGAATCGCCGCAGGCCTGCAGCTCGTACGCGGGGATGGAATCGTAATCGGCCTCGGGCGCGAGCATATTGTCAAATTCCTGGTCAATGATTTGGTACTTGGCCTCACTGGCGGAATAGTTCGTTCCGTCAGCGGTTTTGGTGTTGGTATTGCCCGACGAACAGGCGGAAACGCCCAATGCAGCCACGCAGGCCGCGAGTAAAAGTTTTTTCATAACCCGTCTCCTTGATTTTTGCGGGCCTGGCCCGCTGGTTATTTCATTATATATCATATTGGGTTGGGTTGGAAAGACATTTCCCGCCACAAATTTTTGAAATTTTTTCGTCAGCTTGCCGCCGATTTTTAGTAAAATAAAAAGGTTGTACCGTTTAGGAGGAATTAAAAATATTCATGCAAACTATCCAACAGTTGTGGCTTGCGCTGGTGGCCTTTGTAACGGGGCCGTCCGTCCAAAGCGCATATGACTTGATGAACGGGTTTAACACTTTGGTGTGGGGCCCGCCTATGATTATCATCCTGCTCTTTTTAGGCATCTACTTTACGGTACGGCTACACTTTATTCAAAAATACACCTGGCCCGCGATGAAACTTTCGGTCACGAAAGTGGAATCGGAAGGGATGGTGAGCAGCTTCGGCTCCCTGGCGGTTATGATTGGCGCCACGGTGGGCACGGGCAGCATTATCGGCGTGACGACCGCCGTGGCCGAGGGCGGCCCGGGCGCGTTGTTTTGGATGGTTGTGGCCGGGTTCTTTAACTTTGCCATTAAATACTGCGAATGTATGGTGGCGTTTAAATACCGCATAAAACTGCCCGACGGCGAATACGTGGGCGGCCCGATGTATTACCTGTCCAACATTCTTAAATTCAAATGGCTGGGGATTATCTTTGCCGTGGGTACCTTGCTGATGGGCTTGACCGCAGGCAGCGCCTTGCAGTCCAACTCCATTGCCGACGCCCTGCGCGAAGGCTACAATTTAAACCCCTGGTATGTGGGGCTGTTTGTGGCCATTGCTACCTCCATTGTGGTCATCGGCGGGGTAAAGCGCATTGCGGCGTATTCCGAATGGCTGGTGCCGATTATGGGCAGCCTGTATTTGCTGCTGGCCATCATCGTGCTGGTGATGAAATTTAACGATATTCCCGCCGCCGTAGTGACGGTAATCAAAAGCGCCTTCACCGGCAAAGCCGCCGTGGGCGGCGCCATCGGCGTAGGGATAATGGGCATCGTGCAGGCAATGATTCCGGCCGTCAGTGCGGGCGTAACGCGCGCCGTACTGGCTACGGAAGCCGGCCTGGGCAGCGCCTCCATTGCGGCGGCCGCGGCCAAAACCCGCAGCGCCACGCAAATGGCCATCGTTTCGGCCACGTCCGTATTCTGGGCAATCTTTATTTGTATGCTCACGGGTATAGTCATCGTGCTGGCCGGCGATTGGCAAAACCCCAACGTATACGCCGCCAACCTGTGCAACAGCGCGTTCAAAACGGTGCCGTATATCGGAACGCCTATTTTGATTTTCTCGCTGGTCATCTTCTCGTTCACGACGATTATCGGCTGGGGATACTATATTGAAAAATCCCTCCAATTCCTCTGCAAGGGGTCCAATGCGCTCATTAAACCCGCGCGGGTGCTGTTTATTCTGCTCGTGTTTATCGGCGGCTGGATTGGGACGAGCTTCTCGTGGGATTTTACGATTGCGGACTCCCTCTTGCGTACGGCCGAAGCCAACAATTCCACCCGTTTTATGTGGGCGCTGGCCATTTTTACCATGACGATGATGACCGTGCCCAACATCTGGGCGCTGTGGTGTTTCCGCAAGGTGATTGTAAAAACCACCCGCAAAAACATCAAAAACATCGTGGGCAAACAACCCAAAACGCAGGCAAATTCCTAAACAAAAACCCCGCCCAACGGGCGGGGTTTTTTATGCCTCAAAATCCTTCCTGCTATTCCGCCGGCGTTTGCCCCGGGCGGTTGAACAACTCTATCCCTTTGGCGATATTGCGCCCGCTGGGCTGCTGGTAGGCATACAGGCCAAACTCCGGCAGGACCGAGAACAAGTGGTCAAAAATATCGCTTTGGAGCCCTTCGTAATCCGTCCAGACCGTGGTGTTCAAAAAGCAGTACACCTCAAGCGGCAGGCCCTGCGCATTCTGCGGCAGCTGGCGCACCATCAGCGTAAAGTTCGGGTCGTCCGACACCACATACGGACGCGACGCCAAATACCGCTCCGCATAGTGGCGGAAAGTGCCAAGGTTGGTCAAATGGCGGCCGTTAATAAAGTTTTCCTTCACGTTGCGTTCGGCGTTAAATTCTTTGATTTCGGCTTCTTTCTGCTCCAGATAGTCTTTAATCAAAGCAATCTTTTTCAGCCGTTCCAACATCGGGCGGTCCAAAAACTTCACGGTGTCCACGTCAATTAAAATGCTGCGCTGGATGCGCCGCGCTTTTGCTTCGTACATCCCGTTCCAGTTTTTAAACGGTTTGGAAATCATATCGTACGTCGGCACGCTGACAATCGTCATATCAAAGTTCTGCACGCGTACGCTGGTGAGGGAAATATCAATGATGTTCCCGTCGGCCCCGGCGGAGTCTACGGTAATCCAGTCGCCGATTTTAATGAGCTTGTTGGTCGTCAGCTGGATGCTGGCGGCAAAGCCTAAAATGGGGTCTTTAAAGATTAAGGAGAAGACCGCCGCCAATGCAGAC
>CALUZE010000021.1 GCA_944325235.1 uncultured Elusimicrobiales bacterium
CCTTCCCGCCCGATTTTTATCGCCACGCCGCAGGAGGTCTGCAATTGGGAATAGGCCCGCTTGACCTGTTCGCACTGGTTGCGCAGTACGGAAAGGCGGTTGGGAAAATCGCCGTTTATGTCGTCACACGTTTTGGGGAAAGCCCCCGTCAGCGTGCTGATGCCGCCTTTGGCGGCTTCCAATTGTTCCACCAACGCCTCGCCGGAGGTTTCCAAGGCGTTGTTGCATTCTTCTTCTTTTTTCAGACGCAGTTTGATATTGTCCAAATCCCCCACGACGGCATCCGTCGTCAGGCCGATGCCCGACGACATAGACGAATCAAACACCTTGCGCGGAATTTCCGCCCCGTTAAACCCGGCCCCGGCCAGCGTCTTTTTAAGCATAACGTCCGACACGCGGGTAGCCGTGCGGCTGGTCAGCCAGGCATAATACATATCCCGTTGGGCTTTGTAGCGCCCGGCATCATCCAACAGCGAAAGCGGCGTCATCCCCGTGCTGGCGCTTAATTCTTTTACAATGCTTTGCAAATTGGCATCCGTCAGATAGGCTTTGTCCATCATCTGTCCGAACCAATCGGTATTGGAAGAACCGGCAATGTGCGGGTTGGCAATTTTTTTAAGGGCATCTATGGAATTATATCCGTCCTTCGGGTCACGTTGCTGCGCGCCGGAGGCTTCCGCCCCGAAAAACACTTCGGAGGGTTGGGCGGAATTGGCCTGCGTGTTGGCGCTGTCGCCCTTAATGCGGGCCGCAGTTCCCGTGTCCCCTTCCTGCGTATCCACGGTGTAATACGCGCCGGCCAGCGCGTCTATGGATTTGCCTTGGCGGGCCAATGCGGCGTTGACCGCGCGCAAATTAAACAAGCTGGAGTCTTTGTCTTTTTCCAACCGTTTATTGGCCGAAATTAATCCCCCGTCTTTGCCAAATACGCCGGTTTCATCCGGGTCTTCGGCTTCCCCGTTCATGTGTTTGGTGTGTTCGTTCCAGGTAAGCAGGGCTTTTAAAAAGGAAATGGATTCGGTTTCGTCGGCGGAATACCCCATGGCCCACGCCAAATTGCGCAACAGCGGGATTTTGCCCACCGGCACGACCGTGGTGACCAGGGCAAACAAAAAGAACAAAATCACCGCCGCCCACACGGCTTTGGAGCGCGTCCATCGTCTGCCGGCCGACGGTTGAGCCTGATTAACAGGCTGCGGCTGTTGCGGGCCGACCTTCGGTTGTGGGTTTTGCGTGGGTGTTTTGTTCTGTTTTTCCATAAAAAATCACGCACGCAGGGAACGCCGTAGCGTCCCCTGCGTGATAAATTATTTGTTCATTTCTTCCTGAATAGCTTGTTTGGCAGGCTCTACAACGGCCTTCTCTACGGCCATACCGCCAACGGCCTTAAGTGCCTCTCTGGTGCCTTTGTTAAACTTGGCTTGGGCTTCTTTATTGCCCATATTCTTCATGGCAGAGAGGCCCGTAGCAATCATCGCACCAATCGCACCGGCACCCAAGATATAGGACATAAGGGGCATCATCATGCCGTTGTACTTGGCCTGATAGTCAATACCAAAGCCAATTACGGTAGCGGCATACAGCATCACACCCAGCAGGATGACTTTACCCCAGGTAACGAATGACACGCCGAACAATCCGGCCTTGGTACCGGCGGAAATCAAATTGTACGCAATCGGCATGGCCGCAACGGCCGCCGCCACCAACGCCAAAGCCATCCACATCAAGCGTTTGCGGGCCTGGTCTTGCTTTTCGGCGAAATCATCTTCTTTTTCGGCCCAATCGCCAATGGCTTTTAGCTTGCCTTTGCCGGCGGATTCAAAATCGGACGAGGCGCCGCTGCTGCCCGTAGTGGCGCCGCCTTCCACCCGCATTCCGCCGGAATTGCGGGTACTGGCCAAAAACGCACGGGAGCCTTCGTTGGCGGCGCGGTCGCGGTTGCCGGCCGCATCGGCCGAGCGTTTGGCAATATCGCGCAAATCATTCTTTTCGCGGAAGGACCGGCGTCCTTTCGCTACGGAACCCTGGCGTCCGCCCGCTAAAAAAGTAGCATTGCCGGCCCCAAACGAGCTGCCGCTTTGCATAGCCGAAATCGCGTTGGAACCGCTGGGCATCGCCCCGGAAAAGTGATATCCTTCCCCGCCGGCAGACGGTGCGCCGGACGGAGCCGCACTGCGCGTGCCGGAGCCGGAAGAGGCAATCGGGCCCGAAGTAGCGTTAAAAGCCGATCCGGACGCCCGTGCCATAGAGGCCGACCCCAACGCAGGGGTTTGCGTGCCGCCTTGCGCAGCCGCCGCAGCCACTTGGCCGCCGTTTACCGCCGGCAGCGAGGTAGCCGCGCGGGACGCTCCCGCAGGGCCCTGCATAGCGGTTTCGTTGGCGCCCATTCCCAAACCTTCCGTTTGGGCCAGGGCGGCCGCAGCACCCGGGTTCCAATTGGCAATTTGGCTTTCGGTCTGGTCTACCAAGTTGCTGGAAAAGCTGTTTTGGGCGTCCAACGCCGCACGTTCTTCGGGCGTGGCCACCTGGTTGAGCGAATCTTTTACGTTAATGGACGTTAACAACCCGTTTTTCTGCTGCAACCCTTCCTGCGCCGAGGAACGGGTAATGCCGGACAAGGTGCGGATAGGCGCTTCCTTGCTGGCATACGTATGATCCGTTTCATATGCGCCGTACACGGCCAACATCCCCACCCCGGCAATCGCCGCCAGCTGGGGCACGCCCATGACAATCTTGCCTGACGCATTTTTTAACAATTCCCATATCTTCATAATTCTCTCCTACCGGCCCAGCGCATCCACCGCATTCTGTACACGGGGCTGAGCGTCTTCATTGCCCAGCGCGGCCCGACGGTAAATCGCTTCCCGGCGCAGCATTTCTTCCTGGCGTTGCGCCTCCAGCTGCAGCTCGGTCATCCGTGCCTGCAGCCGATTGCCTTCTTGGAATAATATTAAGCCCCAGGCCAGCCATGCCAAAACCAATACAATGGCTATAATCCTGTAAATACAATTCTTTTTGCTCCAAGGCTCAATAATTAAATTACCGATTTGCATAAGCCTATCCTATCCTAACGAAGTTCCGGTTGCATCAATCAAGGGGTTCGATATCGTATCGGCGCCATCCATCCCCAGGGCAGCCGCCCCGCCTGCGCCACCGCCGCTGGCACCGCCGGCACCGGCCGACGTCAAGCCCAGTTTCTTGCCGATGGTGGTATAGAAATCTTTAAACGCACCCGCCCAGAGGAACGAGGCCCACACACCGCCGGTTAAAATAGGCGTAATAATCATCATGGCCGTACTCATACCCGATCCGCCCCAATCGCTGGCGAAATTGGCCGCTTTGCTAAAACCAAGTCCGCACACAAGCGTGGCAGACAGCGCAATCACTAAGGCAAGTGCTTTACCAAAGATCGGAATGTGTTTGACCAACGGAATGGCAATCATCGCAGCCAACGCCACCGCCGCAGCCGCCCACATCCATTTGAGCATTGCGTTGCGGTCGTTCAAACGTTGTTCCGCATCCAGATTGGCCGAAGTGTCCCACCCCTGAATGGCACGAAGCTGGGAGTCATAATCGCCGTTAAAATCTGCCGAGCTCTGGCCCTGCCCCGTCGTTACGTTGGCCCCGCTGACGCGCAGCCCGCCGGAAATCTTGGTGCTGGCCAAGAACGCGCGGGAACCTTCGTTGGCGGCACGGTTGCGGTTGCCGGCCGCATCGGCCGAGCGTTTGCGGATAAATTCCAAATCTCTGCCGTCTTTGGATTTGCGGAACCCGCCGGCCGTAGCGTCCCAATTGGCATCCAGCCCCTGGCTATTTCCAAAATTGGCTTGTGCACGCAAGCGTTCGCCTTCCCGTCCGGCCGAAGCCAGCTGGGCTTGGAACTGCTGCATCACACCTGCCGCCTGTTGGGCATTGCCGCCTGCAGCCGCGGCCGCGGAGCCGGATTTTTTGCTGTCCTGCACCACGAAAGAAGAATTAAACGCCGTGCCGTTGCCGCCGCTTAACCCGCGGGTAGCGGCCGAGGAACCCCAATCACGCGACGCACTGGCCAACGTGGAGGCACCGCTCTGGCTGCCGTCCGCCGCCGCGGCCGCGCCGCCGGCTTGCCCTGGCTGGCCTTGCACTTGTTGGGCTTGGGCCTGCGCGCGGTTGATGGCGTCCGTCACGCCGGAAATGCTCTGCTGGGCAAAAGCCATCGGATTATTTTTAAGCATTATTTCGTTGGCCTGGTTGCCGCCCATGCCCAAGCCTTCGCTGCCGCCCATTTGATAGGCGCCGGCGGAAGCCGGGCTGGCCGGCGGGTCAGCCGTAGGAATGGTAAAAGATTCGGCGGCTTCTTCGGCCTGTTTTTGTGCCAATGCCTGGCGTTCGGTCATTTCAATGGCTTTGGAAGGTTTGGCCATAAAGGCGGATTGCACCTCCCCTCCTGCGCCATACGAAGCGCCGGAGCCGCCCGCCACATAAACGACCTCGCCCCGGGTGTTTTGCCCCCCGAGGTTAAAAGCCGTATTGTCGGTTGGAGTATCTAAAAATTGCCACGCGGCCACGCCTGCCACGCCGACTACGGCCGAAAGCCCTACCGCTTGCGCGGCAGAGAGAGCGATTTTTCCGCCCCGATCCGTCAGCCATTTAAAGATTTTCATAAATTCCTCCTAATACCTCAAATCTATTTGCAAGAACACGTTTCAGTTGTAGAATATCCGCCCGCTGAAGTCGTCGTAACGCAGGTCCATGTTTGGCCGTCAGGGCAATCACGAACATTGCCTCCACTGCTGGAATTACTTCCGCCGGGAGCGTTGGGTTGATTATTCAACGCATTGCTGAGAATATTGCCTTTCCCGGAATAACGCCCAATACTAACCTGTCTGACCGCCTCTCCTTTTTCCGCCGATACTTTATATGCCTCGCTGCTGGTGTCTTGCTGGATGGCAGAGCGCATTCCACCCGAATCTCCACCTTTGTAAAACGATTTGGTATCCCCGCCCCAAGCGGCTCCGGCCGTTTGGTTGCTCTTGTCTTGGCGCAGCTGATCCCACGGGATAGTATTTCCGTTTACATCCTTGGGGTGAGCACTCTTGGCCAAGTTAAACTGTTCATCCGTCATTTTATTAACGGGGATGCCGTATATGCTGTCGCTTTGTTCGCGCAAAGCGTCTTTGAAGGCGGAATTGGCATCTATATTCGCCATCATGTTATCCATTTGCGCATCCAGGTACTTGCCGCCGAGTTTTAACCCGATGTCCACCACACCGCTCATCAGCCGTTCGCCCAATTGTTCCCAAAAGCTTTTTTCAAGGCCTTGTTCAAATTCTTCTTTTTTATCTTTGGCGTCTTGGGCGGCGTCGGCCACTTTTTCGTCCAAATTGCTTAAATCGGAAGACGACACCGGCGCATTGGGGTCAATAGCCAAACCGCCGGTTTTGCTCAAATCTACCCCTTTATCGGTAAATGCTTCGCTGCCCATGATGTTACCGCCCATCAAGGCTTTTTTGGCGTTGGCGCCTTTGGAATCGCGCAGACCGGCCGCGGCACGGCTGCCTTGTGCAAATTGGGATAACGCGCGGCGCGCGTCCTGGTTTTTAAATTGTACCGGGGTTTCGGAACCTTTTTCCTGGCTTTTATAAGGCGAAAAGTCCCCGCTGGGCGCACCCCATGTGGCATTCACGCCGCTGCCGCTGGCGGTGCCCATAGAGGCACTGGACAATTTGCCCACTTGCGTAGGCGTTGCGGTGCGGCCGCCGCCATATCCGCCGCCGTAACCGCTGTATCCCGAATAAGAAGAACCCGTATCCGACGCGGAAGTCGTTTCTTCCTCGCCGGACGTTTCTTCCTGCGCGGCGGCGTCTTCTTCCTGGCGGGCCTCTTTTTCGGCCGCGGAATAAAGCATAGTGGAATTATTGCCCTGCATATCCGGGTATTTGGACGCCAACAAATATTCTTCCGCCTCGTCATTTAAAAACGGCATTTGCGCCAAATCGTACCCGCGGGTGTTGAAATCTTCAAACGAGGTGTCCTCCGCGTTGCCCAAAAACGAAGCCAGCGTCAACAATGCCACAAAACACACCAATACAATCGCACCGATGGTATAGGCCTGTTTTCGGTCCATTTTATTAAGTTTCTGGAATACATTTCCCGGTTTTAACTTAAACATAAAAACCCCTCTTATATATAATAAAAACTACCCTTGTTGACCCGTATCCGCAGGATACGCTCAAACACAGAGTTCCGCTGGCTCACTACTTTAGTATAGGGCGAAAAAACCCCAATGTCAAGAGTGAAAACCCGGCCTTACCGCCCTTCCGGCCGCTGGTACGGGGCAGGGCGTTCGTTGTGGCCCACATACTTGATGACTTTCACTTCGCCGCCCGTTTCGCACAAAAAGGCATAGCCCTTTAAACACTTGGCGTCCTGCCGGCACACGCGGTCCTTGTTATAGTGGCACAAAAACTGAATCCGCGGCGGACGCGTATAGGCCGTCAGCACCACTTTTATCCAGTTGCCGGACGGGTCGATATCTATCTTCAGCTTATTTAAGCTTAAAAATTTGCGCATATCCGGGTTATCAAACCCCAGGTAATTTTCCACTTTGCGCTGGATGTCTTTCTTTAAAAAGCGCCGGTCCCAGGTGTTGGCATAGTAATCCGTTTCGTGCGACTGCAGCTGATAGCGCCGCGCCGCATAATACCCGGCGATTTCCATTTTTTGGCTTAAAATCAGCAATCCGAAAATTTTGATGATGAACAAAATAAAAATGACAAACAGCGGAAACAACAACACGACTTCTGTTGTTGCCTGGCCTTTGTTACCGTGCAAAGAAAAAAGTTTGTTCATCCTTACGGGTCCAGCGTTACGTTGTATTTAGGCAGCGGGTTCGGCCACACGCAGTTGTTGTTGGAGCGCGGGCAGGACAGCACCACCGTGTTGCGTACGTACGGTTTGTATTTTTGTTCCAGATTGATATTAAAATAATTTTTCGGCAGTTTAAACGATTGTTTCAGTTTAATGCCGCGGCCCAGCGTGCGCAGGCGGCTGCGGGAACCGGCATCCAAATACGCAAACTGGAACAAATGGCTGCCGTTGGGCAAAATTTCGGACGCGGCAAAGTCAATATTATATGCGCCGCCGTGTTCGCCGCTCATGCCGGAGTCAGACGCGTAAAAGCGCAGTTTGTTGAGTTCAAACGGGTCCAGGTTAATGGACAAAAACCGCCGCAGCTGGGCGGCACTCTGGCGGGCGCAATCCGACTTTTTGCAGTCGTTCGTATTTAAAAAATACCCCGTGCGGAAAGCCACCGCGTTTTTGGTTTCCTGTTTGTAAATATATTCCTGGGATTCAAAAATGTTGCCCGTGGTGGCAAACGTGGTTAAATAGTTTTTAATCACTTCCACCCCGTAACGAAGCGCCGGGAAATAATAATCGTCCACCAGGGCGCGGCTCATCACCGGCACCGTTTCTTCCGCATCGGGCGCGCGCGGCTGTTCCTTTTCCCAATCGCCGCGGGGAAATTCCTGGATAGACGGGTCGTAGCGCAGGCCCCAGTCCGTGGAATCGGCATTGGGCGGGCCGTTAATACCCGTATTGTAGTCCGGGCCCAGGGCCGGGATACCGCCGCCGTGGTAGAACAATTCAAACACACTCACCGGCTGTTTGCCGGCTTGTTGGGCGGTAGCTTTGGGGGTGACTTTCATATCCTTGTAATACAGCATCACACGATAGGGGAGCGGCCCGTTAATCATTGCCACCGCGTTTAAGTAGGTGCTGAGCACGGACACTTGGGTGTAGGCTGCATTATCCAGCGCAAACTGCTGGCGGACCTTGGTCATAGATACTTTGGCCATTTCAAACAGCAGATAAATGACCAAAATAAAAATGGGCGCCAAAAGCACCGCAGGAAGCATAATTTGTGCTTTGCGGTCTTTTAACTTCCAAACGGTCCGACGGAGGATAGACATAATCAATTGGGGGAAATCAATTGCCCCACAAACGTAAAGAAGAAACGCACGATATCCGTATGGAACGCCGTCAAAAAAGCCGACAAAATCACCACCACCGTGGCCAGCATCAACACATATTCAATGGTTGCCTGCCCGCGGCGCGCGGCCCAAAGCAAAGCCGGCTTTTTGATGCGCATGGCGTTAATCTCCGTTATTTTCATCGTCGGGGACGATCGTCCCTTCCGAAGAAATCAGCCCCTTTTCAATGGCTTTCACCACCGCTTCTGTGCGGCTGCTTACGCCCAATTTATGAAAGGCGCTGTTCAAATGGTTTTTAATCGTTTTGACGCTGCAGTTAAGCTCTTTGGCAAGTTCTTTGTTGCTTAATCCTTTGCCCAAGAAGTCCATTACTTTAATTTCCGTCTTGGTCAGCGTGGCCTGGGAGGGCATACCGTTGTTGCCCATTTTGCGCAGGCCGTGGAGCAGCTTGCCCATCAGCTGCTGCGGAATCATCAAGCCTTCGCTGGTGAAGGTTTTGATGGAGTTAACCAACTCGGCCGCCGGCAGCATTTTGGACAAATAGCCGTTGGCCCCCGCCTGAATGGCGTCCAGCACGTGGGCTTCGTCTTCAAAGCTGGAAAGCATCAGCACGTTCACTTCCGGGCACGATTGGCGGATTTGCCGCGTGGCATTAATGCCGTCCATCTTCGGCAATTTAATATCCATCAGCACCACGTCCGGTTTGAGTTTTTTGGCTTTGGCAACCGCCTCAATTCCGTCGGCGGCTTCCCCCACCACTTCAATCCACTTTTCCCCGTTCAGCACGTCTTTAATGCCTTCGCGGAACAGCGTTTGGTCATCGGCAATCAGTACGGTCACTTTTTTCTTTTTGTTCATTGGCATACTCCCCTCGCGATGTTAAAACGGTTAAGAATTTGTAATGGGCAGCGTAAAATTAAACGAGGCGCCCTTGCCCAATCCGTCGCTATGCGCCCAAATCCGGCCGCCGTGGTTGACCACGATGTCTTTGGCGATGGACAACCCTAACCCCAACCGGCCCACGCGGCTTTTGTCGCCCACCTGAGTAAAGCTGGTAAACAGGTTCGGAGCCTGTTCCGGGTCAATCCCGTCGCCCGAGTCCGTTACCGACACTTTAGCATTTTTTTCATCTATTTTGCTAACGACAATTTCAATCGTTCCGTTGTCGGGCGTGTGGCGCACGGCGTT
This sequence comes from uncultured Elusimicrobiales bacterium, assembly GCA_944325235.1. Taxonomy (GTDB): domain Bacteria; phylum Elusimicrobiota; class Elusimicrobia; order Elusimicrobiales; family Elusimicrobiaceae; genus Avelusimicrobium. The sequence goes on from CALUZE010000021.1 coordinate 9,162, forward strand.
TTCCAAAATGTTGGAAATTACCTGGCGGATGCGTTTCTCGTCGGCGAATACGGGCACCGCACCGCAGCTTTCAAACGTCACGCGGATGTTGCGTTTGGCGCCCTTGGCGCGGAAAATTTCCGCCACTTTTTTTAAGCTTTCCGTCAGTTCAAAGCGGGTTTTTTCTATACGCAGTTTGCCTTTTTCAATGGCGGCCCAGTCCACCAGGTCTTTAATCAAATGTTCAATCTGGCTGATGGATTCGTCCATAAACATCATTTTTTTCTTTTGGTCCTCGTCCGGGTTGAGCTTTTTCTTAAGCATATCAAAGCTCATTTTAAGCGTCATCAACGAGTTGGACAAGTCGTGCGACACGATGGAAAAGAATTTGGACTTCATATTGTTCAGCCGGTCCAAATCCGCATTGCGGGTTTTCAGCTGGGCGAGTAATTCCTTGTTGCTTTGTTCCAAGAAATACTTGTCCAGCGCACGGTTAATCGTGCGCTTTAAATAGTCAAAATCCACCGGTTTCATCAGGAAATCGTACACCGATTCCTGCATGGCTTCCATAATGGCGTTTAAGGAAGCATAGGCCGTGATCATAATAATCTGCGTGTCCTCGTTGAACGAGCGGATTTTGCGGATTAATTCCAAGCCCGTTTCGCCGGGCAGGTTGTAATCCATCAAAATGACGTTGAAAAATTCGCTGGCGCAGATTTCCAAGCATTCCGCGGCATTGCCCGCCTGATACACTTTGTAGCCCTCAATTTCCAACAAATCCACCAGTGTTTCACGCAGGTTGTTGTCATCGTCTACGACTAAGATTTTAACTTGCTTCTCCATAGTTGGTATCTCCGGGTTTTCTGTAAATTTTTAAATAAATCTGAAAGCAGCTCCCCTTGCCGGGTTCGCTTGTAATAAACAACTTGCCCTTGTGGCGGCTGATGGCTTTGCCCACGACCGCCAACCCCAGCCCCGTACCGCGGGCCTTGGTGGTAAAGAACGGCGCAAACATTTTGTGCCGGACTTCTTCGGTAATGCCGGTGCCTTGGTCGGCAATGTAAATGCACACCATCCGGCGGCCCACCTTAGTGCCCACCGTCAAGGTTCCGCCGTTGGGCATGGCCTCAATGGCGTTGGAAACCACGTTGCGGATGGCTTGTTTGATTTCTTCCGCGTCCACCTTGATGCGCACGCTTTCCGGGTCCAGTTCTTCCTTCAGCGTAATGCCCGGAATGAACGGATACGAAAGCAAAATTTCGCGCAGGTAGCTGTTCAAATCCACGGTCGTCAGCATCAAGTCCCGCGTGCGCGCATAGCCCAGCACCTCGCTGATAATACTGTTGGCCTGTTTGATTTCCGCATCAATAATGCCAAACTGTTTGGTCAGTTTCGGGTCCGGCGACGTGACCAGCATTTTAATCAGCCGCGTGGCGTTGCTGATGACCGCCAGCGGGTTGCGGATTTCGTGGCTGATGATGGACGCCATCTGCCCGATGGCCGCCAAGCGCTCCGCTTTGACCAATTCGCTGCTGGCGTTTTTCAGCTCGCGGGTGCGTTCTTCCACGCGCTTTTCCAACGCTTGGTTCACCTGGGCCAATTCCGCCTGTGCGCGGATGAGTTCCTGCCGGCGCGTATGCAGCGCGGCGGACATATCCACAAATGCGGTAGCCAGCTCCCCGATTTCGTTATTGGGGATTTCCACATCTTCCTTACGCACCACAAAATCGTCGTTTTCCCGTTGTTTAATGGCGGCCGTTCTCAGCCGTTCCAACGGGCGGGTAATCGGCTTAATTACCCAATAGCTCACCACCAGCACAAACGCCAATACCGCCAGCAGCAGCACCAATACGTCCCAAAACGAGTGGAACGTGCTTTCCACAAACAACTGCGCCGCCACATTGGCCGGCTGGTCCACATACACCTTCCAGCCCGGCAGCGATAAATTGGCCACCGCCACCAGCACGCGTTCGCCGGTGGGCAGTTCCACTTCGCCGCTGCGGCTGTAGCCCAACTGTTTGTTGATGGCCAGCACTTTTTCCGTCATTTCCGGCTGCGGCCGCTGCGCCAGTCCGTCCGGCGCACCGTTATAGGAAATAATTTTTCCCTCATCCGACGCAATAATGGCGTTCATATCCAGCGGGTACGCCTGCGACAGCGACGTTCCCATCTCCTGCAAGTTCATTTCCGCCACTAAAATGCCGGACACCTGTTTGTCGTCCAAATGCTGGCGCACCGGGAAGGCCATCAGTACAAAAAGGCCGTCCGGCATTTGATAAACGTCGCTGATATATTCCCGTCCGTTTTGAACGCCGGCGCGCAAAATCTCGGGCAGCAGTTTCTGGTAATTCACCGAAGACGCCGGCTTGCCCGTGGAAAAAAGCTGCTTTCCCTGCGGGCTCAATACGGCCAAATAAAAAATGGACGGATTGCGCGCCAACAGGTAGCGCAAGTCCTGCTCGTTAATAAAATTATGTCCGCCAAAATCGGTATGCAAATCCACAAAGGTGGAAAACAACTGCGCTTTGCGGCTGATATGCGCCCGCGCCACCGAAGCCAACCGGCTGGCCACCGTTTGCTGCTTTTGCAAGATTTCATTTTTCAAAACGCGGCTGTCCACCCCCATCACGTGGTAGCCGATAATCAGCACCGGCACGATGGAAATTAAAATAAGCACCAAAACTGCTTTAGCAAATAAACCGTTTAACCGTTTCATATCTGGTTGTCCGAAACGCTGTCCGAAACGTTCGGGTCATCAGCCGCGGAGCAGCTCATCATCCGAAGGTTTCCGAAAACGGGGGCCGGGATACGTCCCAGCCCCCGTTTTGGCTTTAAAGTGTGGCTTGTCAGCAGCTGCCGGCCGGAGCCGCCGCGCCGGTTTTAGCCGCCGCATTCGGGTTCAAGAACGAGAACCCTTCCAACTGCGAGGCCGTGCCAAAATCCAACTGTACTTTGCCTTCCCACAAGAAGGTCGGCGAAGCATTCACCCCGTATTCCTGGGCGTATTTGGCTTCTTCTTTCAACAGTTCCACGCCTTCTTTGTCAAACTTCTTCATAATCTTTTTGACGTTGATGCCCGCTTCTTCCATCGCTTTATCCCAGCGGCTGGAGCGGTAATCTTTATTGCGGATTTCCAGATACTTCCAGAATTTTTCCGGGTAGTATTTGGCAATTAACAGCTGGCGGATGTCTTCTTCCCATTCGGCCGAGCCGTGCAAGCTGGAAAAGCCGTTCTTTTCGTCATAGTTTACGACATAGCGGATTTTGATTTCTTTATCCTGCGGCAATTTGCCGTCTTTTTGCGCTTGCAGCACTAATCCTTCGGCCAGGGCGCCATAGGGGCACTGAGACATGACAAAAATTTCCATCACGCCGGGTTTAGCGGTTTTGCCGTTAAACACGCCCGAGCGGGTTTGGTGCGGCAAGATGATGAAATCTTCGTTTTCCTGGGCGTAGCCGTATTGGAGATGTTTTTCCAATTTGGTGCGAATATCATCCGTCTTTTTAATTAAGTAAAGCGGCAGGAAGCTGTAATCCAGGTTGGCCAGTTTCGGGTCGGCCGCCGCGTCTTTATAGGACACTTTCGTCACCGTCGGGTCCGCATTTAAAAACTGCGCAATGCCGGCCGTCAGCTGCGGGTCTTCTTTGCCCGCGTCATATTCGTCGGATTCTACAACCACAAATTCCGCCTTCGTCTTGGCCGGAGCCTTGGCTTTGGCGGCCTTTTTAGCCGGGGCGGCAAAGGCCAAGCCCGCCACCGCGCAAATGAGCAAGATGCTTAATAACTTTTTCATTACCCCTAATCTCCTTATTTATCTTCCAAATCCACCCGCACGCCGCGGATGCCCAACGCACACAGCCAATTATAGGCCAGCAAGAACACCACCGTAGACACCAAAAACAGCAAGGTGCTTTGAATGGCGCGCATCACCAGCCCCATAATGTAGGCCATACTGACCGTTACGTCCGGGTTAAAAATTTCCATAAAAGCGCTCAGCAGCATCACCACAAATACAGCCAGCGGGAAAACGGAAAACAACACCGTTGAAATGCCAATTTTTTTGATTTCTACTCTCATATCCCTCTCCTACAACAAGTTCCCTTATTTTTCGGGTTCCAGCACCAACACGATGCGGTTTTTCCCGGCGTCGTCCGGCAGCTGAACAGCTTTCACCACACATTTTACATTTTTATTTACTACCGTGCCGCGCAAAACTTTGGTCGGGTTTTCCAACGCTTCCCCCACCACCTGGATAATTTCTTGCTGTCTACCGTCAAAAATATCCAGCAAATGCACTTTGTCTTTGCCCGGCATATGCAGTTCAAAGTTGGTATACAAAATGTTGTTGTTCTCGTCAATCACCAAGGCGCGGGAGCCTTTGGGCACCGTTACGGCCAGGATGGTTTTCCACCAGCGCTGTTCCTTTTCCAAGGACATAATTTCCACATTTTCCAGGCTCTTGATGTCCTCGCGGATTTTGCCCAACAGTGCGCTGATGGCCACGGCTACATCGCCGATTTCGTCGCGGCGGGCCGGGAACGAGAGCTTTAAGTTATTTAACGAAACCGCTTCCACGCTGTCTTTCAGCGATTCCAGCGGGCGCAGGATTTTAAGCAGCAGGAACAAATACAACACCCCGCCAATCAGCAAAATCATAATAAACGCCCCGATGGCATAGCGCACCATGGAAGACTGAATCAGCTGTTTGGCCGTCTCGCGCGAGACGGTTACGTTCACCACCCCCGCCACGGTATTGCCTTTGGCCAAAAGCGGAATGGCCATATCGTAATAATCGCCGTTACCGGCCAAAATGGCGCGCGGCAGGCCGTCGCGGATGGCCTGCACCACCGCATTGGTTTCAAAACCGACGGAGTTGTTGTAATCGGAATACGACATCCGCAAGAACTTGGTGTTTTCGTGCCAGCGGATGGAACCGTCGTAGTTCAAGTACACCAGGCTTTTGATGCGGTCGTCGTTGCGCTGCAGCCCTTTCATGATTTCCGCTTCGCGGAAGGTGGCTTCCCCTTTGGGGCGCGACGCCAGCCACTGCACCAAAGTCGGCGCGCGGAAACGCACCATTTCCACCATTTCGTTTTGCAGTTTCTTATCAAACACGAACTTGAACAAATTGTAATAAAATAGCCCGCCGATAACGGCCGCATACACCGTTATCAACACAAACCACAACAACCATTTGGAAGTCAGTTTCATATCGTTTCTACCTCAACAATTCTTCCACTTTGCGCAAGCCCAAATCGGCGTCGCTGTTGCCCGGATCCAGCTGTTTGGCCACAATCCAAGCCTGGCGGGCGCGTTCGTAATCGTCTTGGTTAAAAGCGTCCAAGCCTTCAATGTATTTGGCGCGGGAAGCGGCACT
>CALUZE010000022.1 GCA_944325235.1 uncultured Elusimicrobiales bacterium
CCCTGTTTGAAGAAATGGGCTTCCGTTATTTCGGCCCCGTCAACGGCAACGACATCAACGCGATGATTGAAGTGCTGGAAAGCGTCAAGGACGTAAAAGGCCCGGTGATGCTGCACGTGGTCACCAAAAAAGGCAAAGGCTACAAACCCGCCGAAGAGAAACCGACCAAATTCCACGGTGTGGGCGTGTTTGACGTAGACACCGGCGACACTATCGGCAAGTCCAACTCGCTTACGTTTACGCAGGCGTTTTCAAACACGCTGGTGAAACTGGCCGAAAAAGACCCGGCCATCACCGCCATCACCGCCGCCATGCCCGAAGGCACCGGCCTGGACGCCTTCCGCGACAAATTCCCTTCCCGTTATTTTGACGTCGGCATTGCCGAAGAACACGCCGCCACCTTTGCGGCCGGTTTGGCGGCCGGCGGCGCTAAACCCGTTGTGGCGCTGTACTCCACGTTTGCCCAGCGCTGCTACGATCAGATTGTGCACGATATCGCCCTGCAAAACCTGCCCGTCGTGTTCGCCTTGGACCGCGCCGGCCTGGTAGGCGAAGACGGCCCCACGCACCACGGCGTGTTTGACTTGAGCTTCCTGCGTGATATCCCCAACCTGATTTTGGCCGCCCCGGCGGACGAAAACGAACTGCAGCATATGCTCAAAACCGCTTTTGACGCCAAAGCCCCCTTTGTGCTGCGCTATCCGCGCGGCGCGGGCTTCAACGTGCCGATGGACTCCAAACCCAAACGCTTGGAAATCGGCAAAGGCGTGTGGCTTAAAAAAGGTAAGGACGTAAACATTTTAGCCATCGGCAACCGCGTCCACCCGGCGATGCAAACCGCCCAGGCCCTGGCCGAAAAAGGGGTGGATTGCGGCGTAATCAATATGCGTTTTGTCCACCCGCTGGACACCCAGCTGATTGACGAAGCGCTGAAACTTTCCCGCCGGTTGGTAACGGTGGAAGACAATATGCTCGCGGGCGGGTTCGGTTCCGCCGTGGCCGAATACCTGGCCGACAAACAGGCGGACTTTAAACTGCTGCGCCTGGGCATTGGCGACGAATTTGTGGAACACGGCAAAGTGGCCAAGCTGTATGACCGGCTGGGCCTCAACGCCGAACAAATGACACAGCATATTTTAAAATGGAACAAAAAGTGAGGCACATATGACCAAAGAACAAGACGCCATTGAACACGAAGATTCCTACATCAAAGCGTACGAAGACATCAAATTGTTAAAAAAAGACTTTATGCGCCCGGTTCGTATGGAACTGGAAGTGATGAAGCCGGAAATCTATTTGCAGCATTTTAACGTGACGGACACCATCGTCTGCTTTGGCAGTGCCCGCGTGCGGGAAGAAAAAGACGCCCAAAAAGTAATTGAGTCCGCCAAAGCGGCGTTGGCCAACAACCCGTCGGACCAGAACCTGAAGAACCGCTTGTACGAAGCCGAAGGCCTGGCCAAACTCAGCAAATATTACGAAGAAGCCCGCCGCTTTGCCAAGCTGGTGGTGCAACACGCGGGTGACCGCTTTGCCGTAGTAACCGGCGGCGGCCCCGGGTTGATGGAAGCGGCCAACCGCGGTGCGTTTGAAAACGGCGGCCGCAGCATCGGCATGAACATCACCCTGCCGCACGAACAACGCCCCAACCCCTACATCACCAAAAACCTGGCGTTTTTGTTCCACTACTTTGCCATCCGCAAGCTGCACCTGGTGATGCGCTCGCGCGCATTTGTGGTGTTCCCGGGCGGGTTTGGCACGTTTGATGAATTGTTTGAAATTTTAACCCTCGTTAAAACCGGTAAAAAAGAAGACATTCCGATTGTGCTGGTGGGCAAAGAATTTTGGAACAAGGTCGTCAACATTCCGGGCTTGGCGTCGTACGGCGTCATCTCGCCGGAAGAAGCCGAATCCTGCGCGACGGTGGACACCGCCGAAGAAGCGTGGGACGTAATCGCCAAGTTCTACAAAATTAAATAACTTGATTTACTGACAAAAAAATCCGGCGCGCCATCCGCACGCCGGATTTTCTTAATTCATATAACACTTTCCATTACCGCAAAGGCTTTTGCACAATTTTTTCCCGCGGGTATTCCAGCCTAAACATAAAAATTTACCGGCATTTTCCGCAGGGTTTCCGGCATACAAAAAATAGTAATAATAATGGAAATCACTCCTATCCCGCGTATTGGAATTCCAGCTGTTGAAATTTGACGAATTTAAATCAATTCGCATATTGGGGCAAATTAAATCATACCACGCGGAACCCGTCTCCGTACATCCGGGAATCTCTATATCCAAATCCGCCCAATATTTGGGATAAGAGCCGTTGGCTACATAATACAGCTCTATCATATCCTTCAGTTTTGCCGTTATCGTTTGTATTTCCCTAAAACGGGCTTTGTCTACTGCCAACTGGTATTGCGGAAGCGCCACTGCCGCCAAAATACCAATAATTAAAACCACTACTAATAACTCTATTAGCGTAAATCCGGGGTTTTTATCCGCCGGGAGGGATTTTTGATAAATTTTTGTCATAGCCAAAATTTATCAAAAAAAAAAAACGAGTCAACCCTTAGACGGAAAAGCCATTTAAATCCGTTTGATGACGGCGTTTGTTTTACTTCTCCGTTTTACTTCTGTCGCTCAGCCGCATCTTTCCGTTAGGCGCCGGCAAGCAGCACATAAAAAAACCGCCGGAGCGATTTGCTCCGGCGGTTGTTGGTTTACTAAATTATTTTTTCTTCGCAACTTTTTTTACAGCTTTTTTAGCTGCCGGTTTTTTGGCGGCGGCTTTTTTCACGGTTTTTTTAGCCGTTTTTTTCACAGCGGCTTTTTTGACGGCCACTTTTTTCACGGCTTTTTTTGCACAGGCTTTTTTGGCGCAAGCCTTTTTAGCACAGGCTTTCTTCGCCGGTTTTTTTACGGCGGCTTTCTTTACGGCTACTTTCTTAGCGGCCGGCTTTTTGGCGGCGGCCTTTTTCACGGTTTTTTTAACGGCCATTTTTTTCTCCTGAGACAATTAGTTTTAACCTCATAAAAATAATAGCACAAATTAGTTGAAAATGCAAACATTTTCCCGTCTAAGAATAATTTTTTTAAAAAAATCAAGCCCCTGTTTTTACCGTCTGAAAATCCGTTTTTATTTTTTCTCCGTCGGAGATTTTTTATTTCCGCGCATCAAACCATACACGCCGCTGCGTCCGCACAAGGCCGTAAACACAAACGCATTTAACGTGTTTTTGTACACCAGCGTTACACAAACAGCAAACACGAGTGCAAACAAAAAATGCGTATCTTCCGCATAAAATCCGCGCCACAAACTGCTTGCGGCCGCATACAAAATAAGCACCATATACACCCAGTTGCACGCATAAAAAAATTGCAGCGTGCGCTTTAAATCCGTTATGTTAAACGCCCGCAACGCAAGCGGCAACAAGGCGCTTTTCCCGACGGCAAACAAGCCGCCCAGCACAAACCCTTCCACGTACGAGCCGACAAAAATATGCCCCGCACCGGGCGCCACCAAACTGAACAACAACGCCAAAAACGCACTCATTTGTCCCCCCACAATTTAAGCAGTTCCCCGGCGGTTTTTACTTTGGAAATTTTCGCATACGTTAGCCCGCTTTCACGCGTGAGTTCCTGCGCCAATTGTTCCGTTCGTTCCACGCGGCCCTGCTTGTGCTCCAGTTCAATTTCTTTCATCAGCACGCGCCGCCCCGCCACGCGGATTTCAAATGCGTCAAACGCCATTTCGGCGGTTGCTCCGTCGTAAAAAAGGTTCACTGTTTGCCGCCGGTTGCGTATTTCAAACAACGCTTTCAAGCCTTGCAGAGGCACGCCTTGCCACATTTTTTTATTCGCCAAAACGGCAAGCGCGTCCGCTCGTTTTTGCACACCGGGCAGCGGCAAAGTTTCTTCCCGCCGGACGGCTTTTCCGTTCACCATTGCCGTGCGCGTTTTATACGTGGCTTCCCATTTTCCGCCCGTACAGCGCACGCGCAGCGCAATCAGTTCGCGCGCCAAATCGCCGGCAAGCGTATCCAAATATACATCGCAAATGTGCAGTTTCTTCGGCGCCGTATGCTTCAGCCCGGGTACGCGCCGCCACGCCCCTCGCATACGCGCAAAAGCACGCGGGGTATTGGCATCCCATTTAAATTCGGTTTCAAAATGCTTCATATGTTTAGTTTACCAAAAAAGTATAATAACTTTAGGAGGGAATTTATGGATAAAGTACGTCAACCCACTTCGCTGCAATGCTTCGCCTGCGGGCGCAAAAATCCTTTTGGTTTAAAATTGGAATGGTACAATAACTACGATGAAAAACAAGTAGAAACCACGTTTACGCTGGACGATAATTATTGCTCCTATCCCGGCACCGTGCACGGCGGTATCCTGGCCACTATTTTGGACGAAACCTCCGGCCGCGCCATTTTGCTTAATAATGATTTCAACCGTTTGATGGTAACCTTAAAAATGGAAATTGTGTACAAACACAACACACCTACGAACACGCCGCTGAAAGCTATCGGCCGCGTGCTGAAAGACGGCGGCTCCCGCGCGCAGGTGGAAGGCGAAATTGTCCTGCCGGACGGGACCGTATCAGCCAAGTGCACCAGCATTCTGTACAAAATTCCGCAGGCCGTGAAAGACAAATGGGGCCCCGAAGAAGAAGAATGGGCCCGCACCACCCCCAAGGTGGGAAAATAACGATACGATAGCCGAACGTTGAGTTCCGGCTTGGATTTTGCTAAAATATAGTATCGCTTTCGGATCGGTAGCTTAGTTGGTAGAGCGCCTGCTTTACACGCAGGAGGTCACAGGTTCGAGTCCTGTCCGGTCCACCATTTTAAAAGGCACTTCGTACGAAGTGCCTTTTTTGTTGGCTGTATGATCGGCAAGGCGCGTTTTTATGTCATAATATAGGGAGAGTCGGCAAAGGAATGGAGCGGAGTGACCAAAGCCGTTTAACGCCGGCGATTTAGGGGGATATTATGGATAAATTGTTGCAAAAACAACGGGATTTTTTTTACTCGGGGGCAACCTTGCCCGTATCCGCGCGCGTAAAATATTTAAAAAAATTACAGGCGGCGATTCGCCACCAGCAGGACGAACTCTGCCAGGCGCTCTACCGGGATTTGGGCAAAAGCCCGAACGAAGCCTATATGTGCGAAATCGGAATGTGCCTGGAAGAAATTGCGTACTTTTTAAAACACCTGCCGAAATTGGCCCAAGATAAAACCGTCAAAACGGCAATGTCCAACTTCCCGGCCAAAAGTATTATCCGGCCGGAACCGCGGGGCAACGTGCTAATCATTAGCCCGTGGAATTATCCGTTGTTGCTTTCGGTGGAACCGCTGATTGACGCCGTAGCCGCCGGTAACACGGTGGTGCTAAAACCCAGTGCCTATTCCCCCCACACGTCTCAAGCCGTACGCCAACTGCTGCAAGCTGTGTTCCCGGAAGAATATGTGGCCGTGGTGACGGGCGGGCGGCAGGAAAACCAACACCTGCTCAGCCAACCGTTTGACTACATCTTTTTTACGGGCAGTATGGCCGTGGGCAAAGAAGTGTTGCGCCGGGCGGCCGAAAATTTAACCCCGGTCACCCTGGAGCTGGGCGGAAAAAGCCCGTGCCTGGTGGACGAATCCGCCCGCCTGGACCTGGCGGCGCGGCGGATTGTGTTCGGCAAATTTTTAAACTGCGGGCAAACGTGCGTGGCGCCCGATTACATTTGGTGCCACGAAAGCCTCCGCGAGCCCCTGCTAAACGCCCTCAAGCGGGAAATCACGGCCCAGTTTGGTTCGCACCCGCTGCAAAACCCACACTACGGCAAAATCATCAACGAAAAACATTTCCGCCGTTTGACTCATCTGCTGCACCCGGACAAAATCGTGTTTGGCGGGGAAACGAATCCCCAAACGCTGCAAATTGCCCCCACGCTGTTGTCCCCCGTTACCTGGGAAGACCCCGTGATGCAGGAAGAAATTTTCGGCCCGATTTTGCCCGTGCTGACATACCGGAACTTGGACGAAGTGATTGACGAGCTCCACCGTCGGCCGCACCCGTTGGCGCTATATCTGTTTTCCGAAGACCGCGCCCATATCCAACGCATTACCCGCCACTGCTCATACGGCGGTGGCTGCATCAACGACACGATTATGCACCTGACCACCCCGTACTTGCCGTTTGGCGGCGTGGGGGCCAGCGGCATGGGGCACTACCACGGGAAATTCGGGTTTGAAACGTTCTCGCACCACAAGAGCCTTTTGGACCGCAAAACCTGGCTGGATATGCCCGCGCGCTACCAATCGTATACGTCGTGGAAGGATAAACTCTTGCGGCTGTTCCTGCGCTGACTTGCACCGAAACTTTCCGTCCGTTTGCACAAAAAACAGCCTGGCGCCGCGTTGCGCCAGGCTGTCTTGTGCCAAATCCATTTTCTACCTTACTTTGCCCAACACGTACATATCGGCCAGGGCGCCTGTGATAGCCGCTTTGTCCTGGTCCAGCAGGCGCATATGGCTGTCCTCCAATTGGGCGTAGTGCACGCCTTCACCCGGAATGTCCAGCGCGGCGATGTTTCCCGTTACGGTGTACAGGCCTTTATCGGTAAAAACGCCGTCCTGCTCGCCGATGTATTCCGACCGCCACACAAAGGTGCCGTCTTCATTTAGCGTAATGCTGGTTTGAATGCCCGGGCTGGACGCCGCCGGCAACAGGCCTTCGTATACGCCCACATAATTGGGCATTTCGGCATTTTGCTGGGCGGTGGGGAGTTCTTCTTCGTACAGCACTTCGGGCTGGTCTTTGCCGCAGGCGGCCAGGCTGCATACGGCCAAAACTAAAATCCATATTTTTTTATTCATCGGTTCTTCTCCTTGCGCACGTGCAATAAAAAACGGCTGTTTGGGGTTGTATACACAGAGTCGCTCTTCTGTGTCTGCTTCCCAAGGCTAACTGGGAAGCCCCTGTGTAGAAACCCCGGTCTTCGGACCGGGCGTTTTTGTTAACGGATGTTGTCCCGGTGCGCTTTTTCTAATTCTAACAAAAAAATCTTGCGTTGGATGCCGGCCCCGTAGCCGCCCCAGCCGCCGTCCGCCGCGATGACGCGATGGCACGGGATGACAATGGCAATGGGGTTGACGTGATTGGCGCCCCCCACCGCGCGGCACGCCCGCGGGTTCCCCACGGCGCGCGCGATATCCCGGTAACTGCACGTCCGCCCGTACGGCACCCGGATAAGCTGCCGCCACACCCGCCGTTGGAAATCCGTCCCCGCCGGGTCAAGCGGCAAGGCAAAGGCATATAGCGTGCCGGCAAAATAGGCCTCCAGTTCCTGCCGGGCCTTACGCAAAAGCGGGGTATCCCGTTCGGGCAGTTGCCGCGTCCAGGCGGCCGGGCAAAAGGCCACGCGGGTCAAACAGGTGTCCGTAGCGGCCACAGCTAACGGCCCCAACGGGCTGGGCATATACACAAACGTTTCAGGCTGCATAAGTAGGTTTATTGTAGCAATTATTTTAGGCCCGGTCCCACGGAAAATTGGGCCTTTTGACCCCTGTCATTTACTCGTCGTATTACCTATAATTTAAAGTATGAAAAACAAACGATTGATTCTGTGCGGTTTCCTGGGGGGTTTGTTGGTAGCGGTTACGCCCGCCTGCGGACAGGGAACCAAAAACATTCTTAAAAATATGTCCAAAGGGTTCCGGATGAACACCTCGCAAATCACGGAACGCTTTCCCAACGCGTCTGCCCAAATGAGCCAAGTGGGAGGGGCCGCCTCTATGGCTGTGCCCAGTGCAAGTGTGCCCATGATTGAAACGGACAAAATTGCCCACAAGGTCAACCATTTTATCATCAACCATAAAAAAATCTTATTCCGCGCACAGCGCGCCGTGGGGATTTCGCCCCGCCAAGCCGTCACCAATATGCGGCACCTGGGCATTCCTCCCACCCATAGGCCGCCTTTTCCCAAGCCAAACAAGACGCAAAGCTTTGCCGTGCCGGACTTTACCGATTTAGCCTACGAAAGCGGGGAACTCCCCGCTTCCCCTTTTGCGCCGCACCCGTACTATGTGTACCGCGGACTGGGTTTATCCACCGACGGAAACGCCGTGCGGAACATTTTGGAAAACGGCTTGCTGGTCAAAGACGTCGGCCCGGACCATAACACCCTGCGGCTGTCGTATGCGTCTCACATGGGGGGTGGGGCCCTGCAAACAATTGCCAGCCAGCCCGTCATCAATTTGACCAATTCCCCCACCGTAGCCCTGCACTATGCCAAGCGCTACCAGGCCAAGGGAATGCTGGTGTTGGTGGTTGTGAAAGAAAAACAAAACCATAAAAAAATCATTGCCACCCCGGATGATATCCCGGCGAGCGACATTCAAGCCGTTGCCGCAGTGCTTTCCATTCACGGCCGGCCGACCTGGTGCCAAATTGAGCTGACGGAAGACGGATTCTTGGTTACGCCGTATGCCGACTGACGCAACGCGGCCGTGACAAAATAGGTCTTTGGACCTATGGTTTTTAGCCGATTTTCCCGGTATACTATAAGTAACAAAACGGCAAAAGGGGGCCTTTATGACGTGGCGCAAATGTTTCATCTTTGTTTTATCCGGTCTATTCCTGTTTGGCGGGTTTGCCCCGCTGGACGCCCAACTGATTAAACCGGGGTTCAAGGTACCACAAGCCTTGGGCAAAAACGCCGTCAACCCGTGGCGGAACTTTACAGGAAAAATTCCTTCTGCCGTTCCTGCCGTTCCTTCGAAAAAACCCAAATTTAACACCTACTTAGCCAACAAATATCCCAGGGTGGTACTTTCGTTTGAAAAAAATATCCGCAAAAAAACCCACCGGCAGGCCTTGCGCCGCGTGGCGGAACTGCGCGAATCGGACAACAAAGGCTGGGTAAAAATCATTTCCCAAGGGCTTGTTACCCCCCACCTGACCGGGTTAACGCTGGACGGTTACGCAGGGGATGTGCCCGCAAGAGCGCCCGTGCCCACCAATAAAATTTACCTCTACCGCGGAATGGGATTGGATGAAAACGCCCTGCGCAACGTGTTGAAAAACGGCCTGCGCGTGCAGGACTCCGGCAAAGAGGCCAACGCCGTCGGCGTGCAAATGCGCCTCTTAAGCTTAGGCACCATGCCCGCTACGGAAGAAATGATTCGCCAAACGGACGTCAAACAAACCTACTTAACCCCCCGTGCGGATGAAACCCTGCATTTTGCCTATATGCACAGCTTTGAGGACGGCAAAATCCCCGTGATAGTAACCGTACGCAATTGGAGAAAAACGAACAGCCACCACGTAGTGACTGAGGATATCCCAACGTCCGACTTTGTGGAAGTATCGGCCTTGATTAAAGGCCCGGACGGCAAACCGATCTGGAGCCGCGTGCAGCTGGCGCCGGACGGCGAGTCGTTCATCTTTACGCCGTACATTCCCCGTGCGGGAAAATAATTTTACTATGCAACCCACTTCTATCCAAAAAGGCGAAGAAGCCAAACGGCTTTTTCTGTCCGGCTATAATTGCGCCCAAGCCGTATTTTTGGCTTTCAGCGGCGACTTGGGGCTGGACCAAACCACCGCCCTAAAAATCAGTTCCTGTTTTGGCGGCGGAATGGGCCGCCTGCGCGAAGTGTGCGGCGCCGTAAGCGCGATGTTTATGGTGCTGGGGCTGAAGTATGCGTCTTCGGACCCGACGGACCGCACCGCCAAAGCCGCCCTGTATGCCCGCGTGCAGGAACTGGCGCGGCGGTTTAAAGAAGAAAACGGCTCTATTATCTGCCGCGAACTTTTGTCCCTCCCGCCCGGCCCGCAGGACCCCACGCCGCAGGAACGCACGCCGCAATACTACCGTTTGCGCCCGTGCCCGGATAAAGTGGTTTCGGCCGCGCGGATATTGGCGGAATATATCCACGAACAAGAACTGTAATTTTTTCGTTACGCAAAAACACCCCGAGGAAATTCCTCGGGGTGTTTTTTAATAAGCGTAGGCTGTGCGCCGCGTACGGCGCAAGCTCAGCATTTTCCGCCGCAAAACGCTGTCCGAAATACGCCCATTTCCTCCGCCCAAACGCCGCGCCTACATACCGGCGCCTTACGGACGGAAGGATTTCTTGTAAAACGGATCCTGCAGAAAGTTTTTTTCGGACGAAGTCGGTGTGATGGGCCGGTTCAGCCGGCTGAGCAGTTCGCGCAATTTCTCCAGCGGCACTTGCAAACCGCGCTGGTGCAGGGTCTGCTCCAGCACGGATTTGTCCACCCGCAGCGAAAACGCGTCAATCCATTCCTCGGACACGCTCAATGCACACGCATAGGGCAAATAGTCGCAAAACGTCTCTGCCGCCTGCTGTCCGTCGGACCACACGTCCCGATTGGCCCCGATGTGAAGCAGGTAGCATTTAAAACCTTCCGTCTGGTTCATCACGGCTTGCCCCGCCGGCGTATAAGCCGCAATCCAACCACTAAACACGCCGCCAAAAAACGAAATCAGCCCCACGGCGGGCAACCACCACCTCACGCCATTGGCCTGTTGCGACATATATCCCAAAAATCCGGCAATAGCCAAGGCCAACAGCCCGATTGCAATTCGCTTCGCCGTCCGATGGCGGCTAACCGCCGCCCACCAATAGCCGCAAATCAGCCAACAAATCCCGCCGAACAGCACCGCCAGAACCGCCGCCAAGCACTCCCCGCATTGGCAGCCGATGCCAATCAGCAGCGCCAAGGCCAGCACAGTGGCGCCGTTATACGCCAAATGCCGCTTAAACAGCCGAGATAACCCTTGCTGTTTTAACTGCTTTTCCACCTCCACTTGGGTTCCGCGCCACCGGACAGGATTATCCCACCCCACGGCAAATTTGGTCACGCCGTTAGAAAATAAAGCATCGCACATAGTTCTTTCGTCGGCGGACAGGAAAGCGGCCTCTTTATTTTTCGGCCGCAGCACCGCATACGGCAAATAGTTTTCTTGTTCCTGGGTGATATCCACCGCTCCTTTGACGGCCAAACTGAGTGCATATATCCACATGGGCACCTCCCCGCGGGAAATTACATACCGCAAAGAAGCGGCCGAAAACCCTTCCGGCGGCGTTTGACGCCATTGAACCGGTTTCGCCAACGGCCTGCGCCCCACCCTCCGCCAGCTTAAGTAATAAAACAACCCCATCACAAGCACCAACAGCGTTGCTTCCGCCGGCACCAACCAACCGCGGTAACGGTATTTCAAGCGGGCCCATTTCACTTCGTTCGGCACGTCTACAAACCCCGGCCGCCACCCGGCCACCACCCGCAGCCCGCGCCCCAAAAAAATCGGTGCTCTGGTTTCCAAAGATATTTCGCCCGCGGTTTCATCGGCGGCTACCTGCGGGGCAATATCCGCTCTGTTCGCTTCTATCCAATTGCCGGGCCGGCCGATATACCCCGTTAAATCCGCCTCGGACAAAGCTGCCTGCTGGGGCAAACGCAGTTTAAACACGGCCTTGCTAATCACAAAAAAGCCCCGGTCCGTCACATTCCAGTCCAGCCTGTCACGCTCCGGCAAAAACGTAACTGCCCCCGGGATATGATACCGCAGGCGATAAACATCGGGCTGGGAGCTTGTTTCCGAAGAGGAAGCAACCCGGACCCGCACCCTATCGGCATAAGGTTCCAGCGTAAACGGGCAAGGTTCCCCGTTTTTCGTAAGGGTGATATCTTGTGCCAGCGCCGGCAAATCACGGGGCACGGGCCTATCTTCTTCCGACTGGCCGACGACTGTAATCGTTTCTTCCACCCAGGCCGTCCCCTGTTTGTCCACGGTTACTGTGGAATCAAACTGCTTCAGGCACTCCTGGCTAAATCCCCAGGTCGCCCCCCATAACAAAAACAACACCCCTGCTAATTTTTTCATTTCTGCTCCTTGCCGGTTGGTCTACTGACAGGCAACTTTCCTATAATTTATTATATGTTAAAAAGTTTTGCGCCTGTCGTAAATACCCGCACCCGCATTTTGGTCATTGGCAGTATGCCGGGGGAAGCCTCATTGCGCGCACGGCAATACTATGCCTACGCGCACAACCAGTTTTGGCGGCTGATGTTTGACCTGTTGGAAAACGGCCGCACCCCGCGCGATTACGAAGACAAATTACACACGCTTTTAGCCCACGGCATCGGCCTGTGGGACGCCTTGGCCCGCTGCGAACGCACCGGCAGCTTGGACGGCAACATCAAACGCCCCGTGCCGAATGATTTTCCGGCGTTATTTGCCCAATTCCCGCAAGTGCACGCCCTGCTGTTTAACGGCCAGGCGGCGGCACGCCACTTTAAACGCGCCTTCGGCTTTCCGCCCGATAAGATCTGCCTGGTTTTGCCTTCCACCAGCCCGGCCCACGCCGCCCTGTCCTACGAACAAAAAAAGGCCCGCTGGCAGGACGCGCTCGCCCGCGCGAGGGAAGAACGATGAGCTCGGCCGGTGCGCTTGCCCTATTGTTTACGGCCGCTTTTACGGCGGCCACCTTGTTGCCGGCTCAGTCCGAAAGCATTTTGGTGTGGCTGAGCAGCACACATCAATACCCGCCCGAGCTGTTATTGGCGGCCGCCACGGCCGGCAATGTGCTGGGGGCGCTGGTCAACTGGTGGCTGGGCAAATACGCGGCCCGCTTTAAAAACCGCCGCTGGTTCCCGGTAAACGAAAAGCAATTTGCCAAAGCGGAACACTTCTTTCAAAAATACGGGCGGTGGAGCCTGCTGCTTTCCTGGGTGCCGTTCATCGGGGACCCGATTACCCTGGCGGCCGGCGCACTGGGCGTGCGGGCAGGCGAATTTTTGCTGTGGGTGACGCTGGCCAAAGGCGGCCGGTATGCCCTTTTGTGGGCGGCCGCCGAAGGACTGTTTTAACGGTTGTTCCTATTGCCAATCCATTGGTTTCTTTCTACAATAAAAATATGAAAACATTTCCTTTCCGCTTGGGTATGGCGTTATTGCTGGGCGCACTGGCTGCCCCGGCGTTTGCCCAACCGCGCCACATCGGACGTTTTTTTATGTTTGAAGCCAAGGCAAACCCTTCCTACGCTCGTATCATTATGAAAAACGAAGCGGCCCAAAAAGCAGGTCCGCTGCCGGCTTATGTCCAGGCGGAAAACCATCTGCTTTCCAACCTTTCCTGGGCCGCCCACAGCAAACGCTGGCTGTGGCGGGGGCAGACGCGTTGGGGCATTTCCCCCAAACAAGCCGTCCTGAATTTGCAAAAACTGGGCGCGTATCTAACCCCGCTGCCCAAATATCCTTCGCTGGGCAAAGAATATGCCTGGCAAGTGACGAACTTTAAGGATTTGACGCCGCGCCCGGCCGCGCTCATTCCCCCGCTGCCGTTT
>CALUZE010000023.1 GCA_944325235.1 uncultured Elusimicrobiales bacterium
TATCTGCCCCGGCGCAGGAAGAAATGGTCATCCCGCAGGAGGAAGCCATTTCAACCCCCTTGCCGGATGAAAGCTACGAAGAAATGATTTTAACGCCGCTGCAAGACGAAGAAACCGAAAACGCCTCCGGCGAGTCTTCGGCGCAGAGCGCTCCTTCCGAAACGGGGCAGCTGCCGCCGCCAAGCGTGTTGGAATAAATTTAACGTGTAAAGCCCGGGCGAACCCGGGCTTTTTGATGGGGAAAATATAAAAAGCGGAACCCCCCGGTTATCAAAACCGAGGGGTTCATCTTGACGTCTCCATTCTTACTCCTCACTGCTTTATTTACTGCTCTCAGGATAGGCCCACCAACTCACCGGGACTTATGCCGCTTACTGCCTCCGCCGGCCGAAGCAGATACATCAACCGCCGGAAACAACGTACTACGAACTAGCACGACTTCCATTTCCTTTCCGCCGCACTACACCGCTTTACAACTCCGCGTCGGCGCCCTCACGTCCAGACGGAACAACACTTATCGCCCTGCCCCGTCCGCGGCCGGACACGCCTGGCGATACGCCTAACCGGTACCCGGACAGTTATGTAACCTAACCATCCTGACCATCCCAAGCACGTATGCCCACATCTTCCGACTCGGCACCTTTACAACAACAGCAACACTCCCTCACGTCACCGCTTTTGTCCGCTTACAAGCAGCCCCCGGTAGGGCCTACGGACTAACTTCCTGTATGGATAGTATAGGCGGATTTAAGGAATTGTCAAGGCCCGTTTTTAAAAGGTTTTTTCCGCCAGCGAAGGGCCCAAGTCGGGCTAGTAAAACACAAAAAACCCGCACCCCGAAACCGAGGTGCGGGCAAGCCAAAAAGCGGCGTTTACAGCTTGGTAATGTCCGCGATGGTCTGCGTCAGGTAGCGGCGTACGCGCGCCAGGAGCGCCAGGCGGTTGTGCCGCACGGCAGGATCTTGGGCGTTGACCATGACATCCTTAAAGAAGTTTTCCAGCGGCTCTTTGAACACGCTGTACGTTTTAAGAATGTTGATGTAGCCTTCCTTGGTTTGCGCCGTATGCACGGTGCAGCCCAGGGCGGAATCCACTTCGTGGATTTTGTCATACAGGGCTTTTTCGGCCGGCAGTTCAAACAGGCTTTCGTTTACGTCTTCCGTCACGCCGTCGGCCTTTTTAAGGATGTTGCACACGCGTTTGGCCGGTTCCAAAATTTGGGCAAAATCTTCGCCCGTTTTGACCGTTTCCAACGCGCTGACCAATTCTTCCACCTGCGTTAAGGGCATTTCGTACCAGTTCACCACCGCGTTGAGTGTGGCGGCTTTGTGGCCGTTCTGCTCCAGCACCAGCGCCAAACGCTGGAATAAAAAGCCCGGCAGTTCTTTAAGCCCTTTGTCCGGCGTACCGGCCGGATACAGCGAGGCGGCATAGTCCACCAGTTCTTTAAGCGGAACGTTGATTTCTTCTTCCAACAGCATGCGCACTGCGCCAAACGCCTGGCGGCGCAAGGCGAAGGGGTCTTCGCTGCCGGTGGGGATTTGCCCGATTAAAAAGTTGCCCGTCAGCGTGTCTATTTTGCCGGCTAACGAAACCAGGCAGCCTTCTTCGGTGGAGGGGAGCTCGGAGGAGGACGTCAGCGGGAAGTAAAATTCTTCCATCGCTTTGGCGGCGTCCGGGTGGCCTTCCAGCGCGGCATAGCGCCCGCCCATATAGCCTTGCAGTTCCGGGAATTCGTACACGACGTGGCTGGCCAAGTCGGCATATGCGTGCGCGGCCGCATAATCCACCGTTTCTTTTAACAAAGCGGGTTTGTTCAGCTTGTCGCACAGCCAATCGGCCAATTTTTGGGTGCGGTCGGACTTTTCGTACATAGAGCCGAGGCCTTCCAAAAATTGCACGTTTTTAAGTTTTTCTTTAAATTTTTCCAGCCCTTCTTTTTTGTCGTTTTCAAAGAAGAACACCGCGTCCGACAGGCGGGCGGACATCACTCTTTTGAACCCGTCGCGCACTTCGTTCTGGTTGGCGGAAATACCGTCCCGCACGGCAATGAAGTACGGCTGCAGTTCGCCTTTTTGGTTGGTGACGGGGAACATTTTGATTTGCTTTTTAAGCACCGTGGTCACCAAGTCTTTGGGCAGGGTTAAAAATTTAATTTCAAAATCGCCCCCGACGGCCACCGGGTGTTCGGTAAACCAGACGGTTTCTTCCACCAGTTCCGGGTCCAAATCGGCCTGATAGCCGCGGATTTTGGCTTCGTTGGTAACGGTTTTGATGAGCGCTTCTTTGCGTTCCTGCGGCAGGACCAAAATCGGCTGCGGCTGGGAGCGCAGGAGTTCCACATAATAATCTTTATCGGCTTTTTGCACCTTAATCGGTTTGCGGCCGAAAGAAGAAATCGGATAGGTATAGCGGTTGGACGTAACGCCGGCCACGGTGAATTTGATGACTTTCTCGCCGTAGAGGCCGATCAGCGAGCGAATCGGGCGGCCGTAGCGCAGGCCGGATTCTTCCCACACCATATTTTTGGCAAATTCCAGCCCCGTCACAATGCGGGTGAAAATTTCGGGCAGCAGTTTGGCGGTCTTTTCGCCTTTGATTTTGACGACGGCGTAAATAAACGGACCTTTTTCCGTTTCCACCACCGTCAATTTTTCGGGCGCGAGGCCGTTCTTCTGCGCGAAACCCGCGCTTTGGGGGGTAAAGTTGCCGTTAGCGTCTTTTAAAAGTTTGGCGGGCGGGCCTTTTACTTCTTTTTGCACGTCGGCCGATTTGTCGGACAAATCTTCAATAAATACCACCAGGCGGCGGTACGTGCCGAAGGAATCCACCGACTTGTACGAAATTCTCTTTTCGTCCAAAATTTTGGCGGTCAGTTCTTTTAGCTGCTTTAAGGCCGGCGCCATAAAGCGGGCGGGCAAATGTTCTACCCCAATTTCCAGTAACGCGTTCATTTGGCGGCCTCCTCGTTTTTAGCTTCTTTTCCTTCCACGCTTTCCACATACGTCTTGGCGCAGGCTTTGGCCAAGTTGCGGATTTTGGTGATGTTGTTGGTGCGGTCCGATACGGAAATTGCCCCGCGGGCTTCCAGCATATTAAAATAGTGCGAAAGTTTCATCGCGTCGTCGTACGCCGGCAGGTACAGGCCTTTTTTGCACAGGGCGAAGCATTCTTCTTCGCATTCCTGGATGTAGCGGCGCAGGTGTTCCACATTGGATTCTTCAAAATAATAGTGCGAAAACTGCCGTTCGCCTTCGTAATGGACGTCGCGGTAGGTGATTTCGTCGTTCCAGCGGATGTCAAACACGTTGTCCACTTTTTGGCAATACATCGCAATGCGTTCCAGCCCGTAGGTGATTTCCACCGTAATCGGGTTTAACGCATAGCCGGCCATATTTTGGAAGTACGTAAACTGCGTGATTTCCATTCCGTCCAGCCAAATTTCCCAGCCGACGCCCGAAGCGCCCAGCGTGGGGGACTGCCAATCGTCCTCAATCCAGCGCACGTCGTGCTGTTTGGGGTCCAGGCCGATGGCTTTTAAGGAATTTAAGTAAATTTCTTGGATGTTGGCCGGGGCGGGTTTCATAATCACCTGGTATTGGTAATATTTGCCCAGGCGGTTGGGGTTTTCGCCGTAGCGGCCGTCTGCCGGGCGGCGGCAGGGTTCCACGTAAGCGCGCTTGACGGGTTTTTTGGTGAGCGAGCCGAAAAAGGTTTCCGGGTTATAGGTGCCGGCGCCTTTTTCAACATCGTAGGGCTGAACGAGGACGCAGCCTTGTTTAGTCCAATAGGTGTTTAAAGCGGATATCATATCCTGAAAATTCATACCGTTTTTCATACGTACATACATTATATAAAATACGGACGGGCCGCGCTGGGCTTTGCCCGGGCAAAAACTGCTATAATACACTATATGATTACGACGGTTATTTTTGATATGGACGGCCTGCTGTTTGACACGGAACGGATTTATTTTGATTGCTACCGCAAAGCAGCCGCCGAAGACGGGTTAGATTTTACTTATGAGCTGTTTGAATCGTGCGTGGGCATCAGCCGCGCCGATGCCGCCAACTTTATCCGCCAACATTTCGGTCCCCGCGCCGATGTGGAAAAAATGCACACCCGCACCGGGGAAATTTTTGAAGCGTACCTGGCGGCCGACGGAGAGATAGAATTCCGCCCCGGCGCCAAAAAAGCGATAGAATTTTTTTACAACCGGGGGCTTAAAATCGGCCTGGCGTCCTCCAACATTACGCGCTGGGTGATGTATCTGCTGGAAAAGAAAGGCATTAAAAAATACTTTTCCTCCGTTACTACCTCCGACGACGTATCCCACCCCAAGCCGGACCCGGAAGTGTATTTAAAAACCGCCCAAAAACTGGGGGTGGACGTGAGCGAATGCCTCGTGTTTGAAGATTCCGTCGCCGGCGCCACGGCGGCCATCACCGCCCGTATGCGCACGTGTGTGGTGCCGCAAATTAAGCAGCCCACCCAATACATCCGGGAAAACGCGTTTAAAATCTACCGCTCACTGGAAGACATCTATCCGGATATAGATGAACTGCTTGCGTAAATATACCGCCATAAAAAACCCCGGCCCAAAGCCGGGGTTTTTTGTTTGAAAAAAACTTATTTTACGGCGCGCGGTTCCCAGCGGCCTTGCAGTTCTTCCATCTGTTGCACCTCATCCGTGTAGGTATACACCAGGGTGATCAGTTTGCTTTGCGGGTTTACCACCAGCCAGATTTGTCTTTGTTGGGAGTGAAACATCAAGAGCAAGGCGTTTTTGTACTGGCGGGCGCGGAACGGCGTGACTTGGCCTTTAAAGAAACCTTTTAAAAGGGATACTTCTTGGGCGGAAAGTTTGCAGAAATCCTGCGGGTTTACGGCGTTCAATACATAGTGATGAAACAACGGGTTCGTCTGCGCGGTTTTTTGCAGGCTGTTGTAGGCGGTCTGGCAACGGGCGAGGGTTTTCCTGTCGCCTTTCAGGGAAGCATAGAACTTGTCCATCTTGTTATGCACGCGGGCCTGGGCGTCAATGCGTTTTACATGGGCATCTACGGATACGCCCAATACGGACGAAGCGCCCTGGTTGTTCACCCGTTTATTTTCGGTTTGCAGGGCTTGTTTCCAACTGATTTTGTGCGGATTTTGCTGCCCGGCCCAACCGGTCGCCGGAGCAACGGCTACGGCCAGCGCGGCAAAAAGTCCCATCCAATGTTTACAATTCATACATCCTCCCTAATCGTTTTATAGTTTATTATCAAAAAATTTTGGCGTATGCGGCAAGGGCCTTTGGTCCTAAAGGAACCGGGACCAATGGGCCCAAATCAGCGTAGGGCGTGGGGGGCGGAAACGTCTTCCTGTGCGGGGAGCACAAAGGGAGAGTCGTCCAATTCGTCCAGCGTAAAGCTTTTGAGCGTGTTTAACGGGTAGGTTAAATACTGGTTTAAGAAGCGGCGGCAGACGCTGTTGCACTTGGCCAGCGAGAGCATTTCTTCCGGCGACGAAAACTCCAGCGATGACAATTTGTCCTCGTGCATACGCCGCCAAAACTCGGCCGGTATTTTTAACACCGGTTTGTCCAACCCGAATCCGGCCAACGTCATCAGCCGCAGCGTAAACGCCGCGGCAAACGCCGGGTTCGGCTGGCCGTATTCCAGCTCCGTCAGGGCGGACAGAAGCAACTCAAACTTGGCTTCGCTGGGTTGGTGCAGCGGGGTTAAGCGCTGGACCAGTTCGCAAAAGTGCATGGCCAGCGTGGTGCGCTTTAAGCTGCGGCGCACCGTGTGGAACACCTGGTGCAGTTTGCCGCCCGTTACCGTTCCTACCGTTCCGCCGCGGCGGACGTAGATGCGGTAGTCGCCGTATACGAAAGGCTCGCTGAAGGCTTTCAATTTACCCGTCGGGCGGGCTACCCCGGGCAGGCGGACGTTGATGCGCCCGTGCTGGCGGGTGTAGAGCGAAACGATACGGTCGGCCTCGCGGAAAGGCTGACGGTAAAGAATAATGCCCGAGTCGGTAAATATCATAGTAACAGCATAGCAAATTTGCGGTCTTGCGCGCATAGAACCAAAGACCTATCGCCCTTTGGGCCTTTGGACCCTTGTTGCCCGTCGTAAAATTTTAGAAAATAAAATATATGAAAAACCATTTTTCTGCTGTTTGTTTGTCGGCCCGTCTGCTATTGTTGGCGGGTTTATTGGCCGGGGCGTCCGTGCCGGCCAGCGCCCAAAAGGGCAAGATTGTTAAGAATTTATTTGAAGGACTTCCCAAAGCGGCGGCTGAACAGAAGGCCGTTTCTTCTTTGCCTAAAAAGTTTTTGACGGTGCCCTCTGTTAATGCGCCGTTCTGCCGCGAAGCCGCTTCCCGCCAGCTGTACTTTCGGTTTGAGGGGGAACCCGCCCAGCTGGAAATCCCGTTTCCCAAAGAAAATCTCCCGGCGGTGATACCCGTTAAGCAGGCGTTGGCCCCCCAAGTAAACCGTCTGGTCACGGCGCAAATTCCAAACGCTAAAAAGGATGTACTCACGTTGCCGTCCGGCGAGCAGGTGCGCGTGGTAGCCCTGGGGCCGGAGCATTTTAAACGCACGCACCAGCTGAAAGCAACCGTGAACTATTTTATGAGGACTACGTCCAAACCGGTGGTGTTGCAAATACGCCAAACGGGGGAAAAAGTAACTGTATTTAAAAACGACCGCCTGCGCTATTTTGCGGACGTACGCCGCGCTTGCCCCGCCGGCAGCTATCTGCTGCGCTACGAAGACGGCCGCACCACTTTCTTAACCCCCAAGCAGGCGCCCCAATCCTTAAAGGACGCTTACGAACGGGCCTATCATGCGTTGCATTTTTCGCACGCCCCGCAGGAAATATTCGGCCAGCCGAACCCGAATGCCGCGTTAAAACTGCCGGAACTGGCGCATTTGTCCGATTTGTTTGCCCCGCACAGCGCTTATGCGCAGGTGACGGCGCTCGTCCACCCCGTAAACGGGCAGGAAGTGCGCGTGGCTAAACTGCAAAAAAGCGTACGGGTAGCCGGCCTGGACCTGCTGGACGCGGGCAGTGTGCTCGTATCGTACCCGGACGGGCATTTTGACTTTCACCCGGCGGGATTGGTGCCGCCCGTGCTGCTTGCCAAATTAACCCCGCAGGTCAGCATGCTGCAGCCGGCCGCCGTACAGGAACCGGAAATAAAAACGTATGATGACCAAGACCAGCTGGCCCGGGATGTACACCAATCGGGCCGCGCAGGCAAGCGCTACAAAAGCATCGGGTGGGGCGAAGTGATTGTCTACGAAGTCCCGGCCGGGACGTATTACCGGGCGGACGGCCGCCAGGCAATGTTCCTGGATCCCCAAGATTATGTGGTCCTCTACATTGTGCGCAGCAACCGCGGGCAAATTTTGGATAAGCCGCTTTTGGCTAATCCTCTTTTATTTACCCCGCTGGAGTAGAATGGGGAAAAGCAAATTTGTTGGCAAAGCCGCTCAAGAAAATATATAATATCAGTACGTTTCAACAGAAACCATTTTAAATTAATTAATAGGAGATACGTTTTTTCCAGTCCGGTTTTCCGGGCCAGAATTAACGTTTAAAAGAATATGTTACCGACCTACAGACCTAATAAAAGAAGACGCGCCAAACACATCGGATTCAGAGCCAGAATGGCTACCGCTGGCGGCAGAAAAGTCCTCAGCGCCAGAAGAGCCAAAGGCCGCCACGAACTGATCAGAGCCGCCTAAGCGTATGCCGTCCAACGGTCTGCCGCGTGAGTGCCGCCTGCACCTGAAAAAAGATTTCCAAAGGGTTATCCAGGGCGGCGTAAAACTGCAATATAAAGGAATTATACTGTGGTGGCGGTCCGGCCCCGGTGCAGGAAAGCCGGCCCGTTTTGCGGTAGTGGTGTCCAGGAGACTGGGCCCGGCGGTTGTACGCAACCGCGCCAAAAGACTTTTAAGAGAAGCTTTTAGATTAAACCAAAAAAACATTCAGCCAGGGACTGACCTTGTTTTCAGCCCCCGGGAAAGCGAAACGTTAACCCATGTGCACGCAGCGCAGGAAGCGCTCAAGACACTGTGCGGCAAAGCCGCTTTATTAATCAACTCTTCAGAAAAACAGGCATAACCCTATACTTATTGAAGGGCCCTATGAAAAAGATTTCGCTTTTATTAAAGGATTTGCTGCTTTTGCTTCTCAACATATTTATGTTGACGGTGCGCCCCCTTTTGGGGCCCCGCGGCGTATGCCGGTTCGTGCCGACGTGCAGCCAATATGCCAAACAAGCGATCACCAAATACGGTGCGTTTAAAGGCGGATGGTTGGCGTTGGTGCGGGTGTTAAAATGCCATCCTTTTCATCCGGGCGGATACGACCCGGTGCCCTAATGTTGGTTTTCCGTTAAAAGCTTCCTCTTAAACGCCGCGGCGGTATCAGCCGCCGGCGGCTGTAAAGCAAGAGGAGTTTTATGAACAACAGACAGTTTCTCATCACCGCGATGTTGTTCTTGCTGATTTTGACGGGCTACAACCAGTTTGTCGCCCTGCCCAGAGCCCGCGCCGCCAAAGAAGCGGCCGAAGCGCAGCTGAAAAAGCAAGAACAAACCGCCCAGCAGTCCAGCGCCCAAAGCGTGCTGGCCGCTACTACCCTCGTCAGCAAAGAACCCGCCAAACCCCAGCCCGAAGAATTATTTACGCTCAATATGCCTCAGGCCGACGTGACTTTTTCTTCCAAAGGCGCGGGCATCAAAACCTACCTGTTTAAAGACGTAGTGGAAGACGTCAACCTGACCCCGTACGAAGGCGAAGGCTATTTTGCCACGATGCCGCAGGTGGACTTTGCCGAATTTTCCCGCACGAAAGATTCCATTACCTTCGTGGGGGATATTGTACCCGGGTTCAGCATCTACAAAACCTTCCGCTTTAACGAAAACGGAATCAATAACGTCTCCGTTACGTTTGAAAACAAAACCTCCCAAAACTTGGCCGTTGCCCCGTGGAGCTGGAACTTTGGCCCCGGGTTGGGCACGGTAAAGAGCGAAATGAACGACAATGAACGCGAGTCCAAGGCCGTTTATTTGGTGCAGGAGGAAGGCAAAAAGAAACCCACCCTGGAAACCTTCAAAAAAGGTTCCGACCAACCCTCCCTGCCGTGGATGTGGGCGGGGGTGGAAAACCGCTACTTCCTGTCCGTGCTGATTCCGCAAGGGTGGAAACCCGGCGATTTGAGCGCCTCGTCCGAAAAGGTCGGCACGCAAAAACGCCTGTGGGGCCTGTTGGGCTCCGGCCCGCTGGAAGGGCCTAAGTTCGGCATTGCCGTGCCGGGCGTGACGGTGGAAGCCAATTCCAAGGTGGAATATAAATCAGATTTTTATTTTGGACCGAAAGATTACAAAGAATTCTTGCAACTGCCGTATCATTTGGACCGTTCCATTGCGTTCGGTTTCTTTGGCGCGTTGGGCAAAATCGCCCGCAACGTGCTGGAAACCTTCTACGGATGGACCGGCAACTACGGGGTGGCCATCATTATGATGACCGTTCTGCTGCAGCTGATTTTGTTCAAATTCACGCTGATGCAGTTAAAATCCGCCGCCCAAATGAAAAAAATTCAGCCCGAAATGAAACGCATCCAGGAAAAATACAAAAACAACCAGGAAGCCCTCAGCCGCGAAACGTTGGCCTTGTACCGCAAGTACAAAGTCAATCCGCTGGCCGGCTGCCTGCCGATGTTAATCCAGCTGCCTATTTTCCTGGCGTTGTACAATGCCCTGCGGACGTCGTGGTCCTTGCACGGGGCGAAGTTTGTGTTTTGGATTATGGACCTGTCGTCTAAAGATCCGTACTATCTGTTGCCTATTTTGATGGGGGCCGTGATGTACTTCCAGCAAAAGGGCAGCATCCCCGCCGGGACGGACCCGGCCCAAGCCGCCATGTTTAAATATATGCCGCTTCTGTTTACCCTGCTGTTTATGAACTTTCCGTCCGGGTTGGTGCTGTACTGGCTGACCAACAGCTTAATCACGTTCGGAATTCAAACGTTCGTCAACAGGAAAATGGCCAAAGCCAATTAATTGAAGGAGTCCATTTACTATGCCTAGCAAAATTAAAGTACAAGCAAAAGAAGTGTCCGAGGCTATCGCCAAAGGATTAAAAGAAATGGGTTTAAGACGTGACCAAGTGGAAGTGACCGTCTTGGAAAGCCCCAAAAAAGGCTTTTTGGGGATCGGTTCCCGCCCGGCCGTGGTGGAACTGCGCCAAAAACGCTGGAGCACCGCCGATTTGGATTCCCAAATCTATATGGACGTGCCGAAAAAACGTTCCTCCAAATCTTCCCGCGGCGGCCGCAACCGCAAGGACCGCGGCGAATCTTCCCGCGGGCGCCGCAACAACCGCCGCGCCGAACGCCCCGCTGAAGGGCGCGAAATCCGCGAGAAACAGCCCAAAGCCAACGAACCGCAGCTCCTGCCCAGCGAGGCTATCCAGCACGCCGTCATCCCGGAAAACCTCAAAGCGCCGATGCAGGAAGCCAAAGAATACCTGGAAAAAGTGCTTACCCAAATGGGCGTGAAAGTGGAAAATTTAAACGTCTGGTGGGACGAAAAACAACAGCGCATTCTGCTTACGTTTGACTGCGACCACCCGGCCATCGTCATCGGCAAAGAAGGCAAAACGCTGGAAGCCATCCAGTATTTGACCACCCTGGCTTTAAGCCGCCATTTTGACAAACCGATTTCCGTCATCACCGATACCCAAAACTATTGGCGCAAAGCGGAAGACAAAATTGACGCCGAAATCGCCAAAGGGATTGATATGATTAAACGCGGCCACAGTGTGTTCCGCTTCCGCCCGATGAGCGCGCAGCTGCGCCGCTACATCCACCGCGCCGTGGAAGGCAACGAATTTGTGACCACCGCTTCGGAAGGGGAAGGCAAATGGCGCAAAGTAACCCTGCGCCCGACCGAAAAAGCCTTGCAGGAAGCCCACGCCCACACGGCCTCGGCCGACTTTGTGCCCGGCGTAATCGGCGAGGACATTCCCGAACAAACGCCTGCCCAACAGGCCGTAGCCGAAGCGGAAGCCGAAAAAGCGGTAAGCGATTACCACGAATCCTGCTCCTGCTGCAGCGGCGAAGCCGCGCCGGAAGAAAAGGCGTCCGCCCAGCCGCAAGCGGCCCAAGCGGCGGCCCAGCAACCGGCCGAAGCCGCTCAAACGCCTGCCGCGCAAACGACGTTGCCGCAAACGGTCACCGTGCACGAAATTATCACCGTGCAGGAAACCGTCACGATGACGCCCGCCGCGGCCGAAAAGCCGGCCGAAAAACCGGCCTGCGCCTGCGGCCCGCTGTTTGAAACGAAACCGGAAGAAAAGCCGGCGGAAACGAAATAATTTCGGTTATTTCACTAAAACCCCGGTTGTCCCTAGCAGGACCCCGGGGTTTTTTTGTAGGGAAAAAGTAGTAATTAATTTTGCGCACAAAAAGTTGACTTGAACCGGAAAAATTTTTAAGCTATATATAAATTTATAATTAAGGAGTTTTAGATGAAAACGGGGTTTACTTTAATTGAATTACTGGTGGTTGTATTAATTATCGGCATTTTAGCGGCGGTGGCGTTGCCGCAATATACGAAAGCGGTGGAAAAAGCTCGCTCTTCCGAAGCAAGAATGATGATGAAATCCCTGCATGATGCGGTAGAACTTTATCTATTAGCCAATGGAGAAAACGCTACTTTTTTAGGCGAGAACCCAACTGCGGAGTTAGACATTGATTTGCCTAACTTAAAGTGCAATGTGACAGGAGAGTCTGCTACGGCCTGCTGTTCTGAAAATTTTTGTTATGAGGCGCGTGTATCTGATGGAAGAGGATCTGTTAGTGCGAGCTATAGGGGGGAACATTATTATTTATTGTATGATTATTTGGAACCAGAAGATCCTTGGAAAGAATGTATGTTTACCTATAACGATGACGTGGCGGCCGCTGTTTGCAAAAGTTTTGAAGCGGAAGGCTGGGTGTATTCGCCCATGGGTGGATAAAAGAACTGTTTTTTACCCCGGTTCCTGTCAGGAGCCGGGGTTTTTTTATGGGGAACAAACAGCCGCACGGCAATTGCGCCGCGCGGCTGGTTTGATGAAGGGCTACATTATAACGTTTTGCCCAGTTCCAAGGCTTCTTTTAATTTGCCGGTTTTAATAATGTCCCCGGCGTCCCACGTGCCGCCCGCCAAAATCATGCCGCGGTCGGTCCATTTCAAGTAGTCCGCCATGGCTTTGTAGGTGGCTTTTAAGCCGTCAAAATCGCCGTCTTTTTCGTTGCCTTCGGCGGCGGAGAGCAACACGCATTCCTTAATTTTCAGCTTGCGCGGGGCGTTGGGCTTCATATACGAGTAGATCTTATCCACGGCGGCTTTTAACTGCGCCGTCATATTAAACCAATACAGCGGGGTGCACAGCACCAGCACGTCGGCTTCTTCCAGCATGGGGGCGAGTTTTTCAAATTCGTCCGGGAACACGCACGGCTTGCCGTTGGTCCAGCATTTATCGCAGGCTTTGCAGGGCAAAATGGGGTGGAAGGCCGTTTCAAACACCTGGACGGTGTGCCCGGCCGCTTTCACGCCCTGGATATAAGCGTCCGCCAACAGGGCGCTGTTGCCCAGCTGGCGGGGGCTGCCCGTAAGAACTAATACTTTTTTAGCCATAAAATGATTCTCCCTTGGTGGGGCCCGCGCGTTTGGCCGGGCCTGAAAAACGCGTTTTAAAAACACTGTTTTCGTTGTTCCCAGTATAGCTTTTTTGCAAGGGTTTGTGCAGGGGGGATTAAAAACGGCTTTTTACGAGGAGAAAAAAGCCCCCAAAAACACCCCCAAAAAGTGATAAAATATACCTATGCAACATACCATCTGCGCTTTGGCTACGGGAGCAGGC
>CALUZE010000024.1 GCA_944325235.1 uncultured Elusimicrobiales bacterium
GTCAATGATGTTGCCCAACGATTTGGACATCTTTTCCCCTTCCACCGTCCACCAGCCGTGGGCGAACACTTTTTTGGGCAGGGGTAATCCCAGCGCCATCAGCACGGCAGGCCAAATAACGGTGTGGAAACGGAAGATTTCCTTGCCCACCATATGCAAATCGGCCGGCCATAAATCTTCAAACTTATCGGCGCGGATTTGCTTGAGCTGCGCTTCGTGCAGGGTTTTGTCTTCGCACAAAATCGTACCGTAACCGGCGGCGGAAATATAGTTAATCAGCGCGTCAAACCATACGTAAATGGTGTGGTGCGGGTTGCTGGGCACCGGGATCCCCCAGGCCACTTTCGTACGCGTGACGGACAAATCCTGCAAGCCGCCTTTGACGAAATTGATGATTTCGTTGGCGCGGGTTTTGGGGCTTAAAAAGTCCGGGTGTTCTTCGTAGTATTTGAGCAGGGGTTTTTCGTAGCGGGAAAGTTTAAAGAAGTAGGTTTCTTCGTGCACTTCGGTCAGCGGGCGTTTGTGCACGGGGCAGAGGTTGCCTTCCAAAATTTCGCTTTCGTTGTAATACTGTTCGCAGGACAGGCAGTATTTGCCGGAGTAGGAACCCAAGTAAATATCGCCGCTTTTTAAAAGTTTTTCAAAAATGGCCTGCACCACTTGTTCGTGTTTTTTGTCGGTCGTGCGGATGAAATCGTCGTAGGAGATGTTCAGCGTTTTCCACAATTCTTTGTATTTGGCGGACACTTGGTCGGCCCATTCTTTGGGGGTTACGCCCGCGGCGGCGGCGGATTTTTCAATATTGGCGCCGTGTTCGTCGGTCCCGGTCAAAAAGCGCACGTCAAAGCCTTTCTGGCGTTTGTGGCGGGCCAGCACGTCCTGGGCGATGGTCGTATACGCGTGGCCGATGTGCGGCACCGAGTTCACGTAGTAAATAGGGGTGGTGATATAGAATTTCTTGGTCATAAGTTCTCCGTATTAAAAAATCCGTACGTTTAGGCCGTCTAAACTCATTAGAGCGGTTTCCAGCACGAGCGCGGGCGACACGTTGCGCCCGATACTGCGTTTGTAATTTTCAAATCGTTTCAGTGCTTCCTGCAGGGCGCGCTGTCGGCGCGGGTCCTGCTCGGCCGTCCAGGCTTGGTGCAGGGCCATAATCAGCACATTCAGCACGGCCTGCGCTTCCTGGCGGGCGCTCACCAGCGTGCGGGAAAGCCCCGCCGCCACGCCGGCCGGCCCCTGCGGCGTGTTAAACCCGCCGCTTTGCAGCAGTTCCAAGGCTTCGGCCGCCTGGAGCGCGCCGGAAACGGAACCGCCGCTGTAGCGCGCGCATAAATCGGCGTCCTGTACGTCGGCCCCCGTTTGGAGCAAAATCTGCTTTACATTTTCCTGCGACAGCGGCGCAAACGCCAGCGGCTGGCAGCGCGACAAAATCGTTTTAAGCATTGCCGCACGCTTGTTGGTAATCAAAATCCAAACGGTTTTGTGCGGAGGCTCTTCAATAAATTTAAGCAGCGCATTGGCCGCCGCGGCCTGCATGGTTTGCGCCTGGTCTATTATCAGCACTTTCCAGCCGCCGCCCACCGCTTTTTGCTGGGATTTGGCCGTCACGTCGCGGATGGTATCCACGTTGATGTGCTGCTGTTTGGCAATTTCTTTTTCCAGTTCTTCTTCGTAGCCTTTGCTGGAAAAATCTTTCTTTACTTCCAGCCGCGCCTGGTAGGCAAAATCCACAAACGTCACATCCGGGTGGGTGCCTTTTAGAATGGCCTGGCACGAAGCGCACACCCCGCACGCTTCGCCGGTTTGGCGGGCTTGCGGGTCCTGGCAGTTTAGCGCCTGGGCAAACGCCACCGCGGCTTTTGCCTTGCCCACGCCGTCCGGCCCGTAAAACAAAAGCGCGCCCGGAACGCGTTGGTTCCCGGCCAGCTTTTTTAAGTACGCGGAGGCTTTTTCCTGCCCCAGGATATCGGCAAACGGCATTAGACTATAATCAGGTGTTCCTTTAATAATTCCAGCACGCGGGCTTGGATATCGCTGATGTTTTTGTCCGCGTCTATCAAATAGGCGTTGGGGGTGCGTTCAATCATTTCCAAATACCCCTTGCGCATTTTTTGGCGGAAAGCCAGGTCTTCCTGTTCCAACCGGTCCGAAAACAAATACTCCCCCCGTTGGGTGAAATACTTGTCGGACATTAAAAAGACGAGCGTCAAATCCGGCTGCGTGCCGCGGGTAGCGATTTTGTTTAAAATATCAATCGTTTCCAGCGGGATACCGCGGCCATAGCCCTGGTAGGCGCAGGTGGACATGGTGTAGCGCTCGCAAATAACGGTTTTTCCCTCTTCCAGCGCGGGGAGGATTTTTTCCTGCGTGTGCTGGGCGCGGGAAGCTTCGTACAAAAGCAGTTCCGCCAGCGGCCGCACATCCAGCCCCGGCTCCAGCACGATTTGGCGAATCCGTTCCGCCGTAGGCGTGCCGCCCGGTTCGCGCGTGAGGATGACGTCCTTTCCGCGGGCGACCAGTTGGTTGTAGAGCATTTTGGCTTGGGTGGATTTGCCGCAGCGGTCCGGCCCTTCCAATACGATAAATTTTCCTTTCATACGGCCGGTTAGTCCATCCCTTCCTGCGAGGTGACAATTTGCATTTCGGGCTTTTTGCCCACCGTCCAGGCCGAGGCTTCCACCTGTTCCAACAACGGCTGCAGCTTGCCCTGGGCATTTAAAATAAAATCAATCATTTCGCGATAGGCACCGTCCCCCCCTACGCGTTTGGTGATGTAGTGGGCGTAAGGTTTAACACAATCCACCGCATTGGGCACGGTGGCGGCCAGGCCTACTTCTTTAAGCAACGGAATATCGGTAACGTCATCGCCAATATAGGCCACTTCGTCCGATTGCAGGTGTTCCTTTTCCAAGATATCGTTCAGCGGGCCGATTTTGGTCAAAAAACCCTGATACATATATTTAAAACCCAGGTTTTTGGCCCGTTCCACTGTGGTGGGGTGGCGGCGCCCCGTAATAATACCACAGACAATATGGGCTCTGTGGCAAAGCAACAAGGCAATGCCGTCCTGTGCGTTAAAGGATTTAAATTCGTCTATTTTACCGTCATCCCGTACGAAAAAGTTCACTTTTCCGTCCGTTAAAATACCGTCCACGTCGGTTAAAACGGCTTTGATTTTTTTGGCTCTTTTAATTGCTTCTTCCATATATAAGGTATTATACCAAATATCCCTTTTGGGGGCCCATGGACCGGCCGCTGCAAAAGGGGGCCGCAGGGGGGCGTTTTATTTTTATATAATGGTAGTAATCGTTTGAAAGGGGTTATATATAAGATGGCAAAAAGATTTACCGAAAATGCGCAAAAAGTTATTCTCATCGCGCAAGAGGAGGCCAAGCGCCTCAACCACGACTACGTGGGTACCGAACACATTTTACTGGGATTAAGTGCGCTGGAAGGCACCGTATCCAACAAAATTCTCACCGGGCTGGGCGTGACGTTCCGCAAAGTGCGCCTGGAAATTGAAAAAATGGTGGGCATTGGCGATACGATTATGCTCTTGGGCGAAATTCCGTTCACGCCGCGCGCCAAAAAAGTGCTGGAATTTTCCGTGGAAGAATCGCAAATGCTGGGCACGGAGCATATCGGCACCGAACACATTTTACTGGGGCTCATCCGGGAAGAAGAAGGAATGGCCAGCCGCATTTTGAAAAACTTGGGCCTTAACCTGGACGCCGTGCGCGACGCCGCGCTGAACTTTATCGGCGACGCCGAAACCAACGATTTAAACGAAGATGTAAACGATTTTCCGCAGGAAATCAATTTAAATTCCGTCCCCAAGCGCGAACGGGGAAATATGGACAACAAAAAATCCAAAACCCCCACGCTGGACGAATACACCCGCGATTTGACCAAACTGGCCGCCAAAAACCAGCTGGACCCGGTCATCGGGCGCGACGAAGAAATTGAACGCCTGGTGCAAATCCTGGCCCGCCGCACCAAAAACAACCCCGTCCTCATCGGGGAGCCGGGCGTGGGCAAGACGGCCATTGTGGAAGGCCTGGCGCAAAAAATCGCCCGGGGCGAAATTTCCGACGTGCTGGCCAACAAACGCCTGCTCGCGCTGGATTTGGCTTCCGTCATTGCGGGCACCAAGTACCGCGGCGAATTTGAACAACGCTTGAAAAATATCATTGACGAGCTGGCCGCCTCCAAGGACGCCATCATCTTTATTGACGAACTGCACACCATCATCGGCGCCGGCGCGGCGGAAGGGTCCATTGACGCTTCCAATATGTTAAAGCCCGCCCTGGCCCGCGGCGAAGTGCAGTGCATCGGCGCCACCACCTTTGACGAATACCGCAAATACATTGAGGCCGACACCGCCCTGGAACGCCGCTTTCAGCCCGTAGTGGCCGACCCGCCGGACGTGGACGAAACGATTACCATTTTAAAAGGCATCCGCTCCAAATACGAGCAACACCACAAGGTGAAATATACCGACGGCGCCATCCGCGCCGCCGCCACCATTGCGGACCGCTATATTACCGACCGCGCCATGCCGGACAAAGCCATTGACCTCTTTGACGAAGCCGGCGCCCGCGCGCGGCTCAAAAACTCCGTTCTGCCGCCCGAAATCAAGCAGAAGCAAATGGAATACAACCAGGCCGTGCAGGAAAAAGACGATGCCCTGGCCAATAAGGAATTTGAAAAAGCCGCCGCCGCCAAAGACACCGAAGAGCGCTTGAAAGCCTATGTGGAACATTTAAAGAAACAATGGCACGAAAAGCACGACAAACAAGTGCCCGAAGTGACCGAGGAAGACATTGCGTTGGTGGCGTCCAAATGGACGGGCATTCCCGTCACGCGTCTGACGCAAAGCGAAACCGACAAGATTTTGCATATGGAAGAACACCTGCACGAACGCATCATCGGGCAGGACGACGCCGTGAAAGCCGTTTCGCTGGCTATCCGCCGCAACCGCACCGGTTTGGGCAATCCGCACCGGCCGATTGGCGGGTTTTTGTTCCTGGGGCCCACGGGCGTGGGCAAAACGGAACTGGCCAAAAGTTTGGCTACGTTCCTGTTCGGGGACGAAGACGCGATGATCCGGCTGGATATGTCGGAATATATGGAAAAGTTCGCCGTTTCGCGCCTGATTGGGGCGCCGCCCGGCTACGTCGGGTATGAAGAAGGCGGCCAACTGACCGAGGCCGTCCGCCGCCGCCCCTACAGCGTGGTGGTGTTGGACGAACTGGAAAAAGCCCACCCGGACATTTACAACATTTTGCTCCAGGTGTTGGACGAAGGCTCGCTGTCGGACAATTTGGGCCACAAAGTGAGCTTTAAAAACTGCGTAATTATTATGACGTCCAACGTCGGCGCGCGCGAAATTACCAACAAGGGCAACACCCTGGGCTTTGCCGCGCACCACACCGAGGAGCAGGAATACCAGGATATGCGCAAGAACGTGATGGAAGAAGTCAAAAAAACGTTCAACCCGGAATTTATCAACCGTATTGACGAAATTGTGGTCTTCCATTCGCTGACGAAGGAAAACATCGGCCAAATCCTGGATTTGGCGTTAAAAGGCGTGGACGAAAAACTCCAAGACAAAGAGCTGTCCATCAAGCTGACCAAAAACGCCAAGAACTTCCTGGTGGAAAAAGGCTTTGACGTAAAATACGGCGCGCGGCCGCTGCTGCGCACCTTGCAGCGCGAGTTGGAAGACCCGCTGGCGGAAAATATCCTGATTAACCGCTACCCCGCGCATACCGAAATTGTGGTAGATTTTGACAAAACCGCCGGCAAGCTGACGTTTGCCGGTGCGGCGGCCAAAACCAAAACCGCCGTTACGATTTAACCTGATTGGGAGGAGTATTTATGGACGCAAACAAACAAAAAGCCCTGGATCTGGCCCTCGGCCAGATTGAAAAGGCCTTCGGCAAAGAAGCCATTTGCCGGCTGGGCGACGGCGGCATTAAAAATATTGAAGCCATCCCCACGGGGGCTCTGTCGTTGGACTTGGCCTTGGGCGTGGGCGGATTGCCCCGCGGGCGCGTGATTGAAATTTACGGCCCGGAAGCCGGCGGCAAAACGACGCTTTCCCTGCATGTGGCCGCGCAAGCCCAAAAAATGGGCGGTACGGTGGCCTTTATTGACGCGGAACACGCGCTGGACCCGGTGTACGCTTCCCACTTGGGCGTGAATGTGGACGAGCTGCTCGTCTCCCAGCCGGACTGCGGCGAACAAGCCCTGGAAATTGCGGAAAAACTGGTCCGCTCCGGCGCGATTGATTTGATTATTGTGGACTCGGTGGCCGCGTTGGTGCCCCGCTCGGAAATTGAGGGCGAAATGGGCGACGCCAGCGTGGGCGTGCAGGCCCGCCTGATGAGCCAGGCCTTGCGCAAACTGACCAGCATTTTAAACAAAACCAAAACCAGCATTATTTTCATCAACCAGCTGCGCCAAAAAATCGGCGTGATGTTCGGCAACCCGGAAACCACCCCCGGCGGGCTGGCCTTGAAATTCTACGCCTCCGTGCGCATTGACGTACGCCGCATTGAAAACCTCAAAAAAGGCGACGAAATCATCGGCACCCGCGTGCGCGCCAAAGTGACCAAAAACAAAGTGGCCCCGCCGTACCGCCAGGCCGAATTTACGATGATTTTGGGCCAGGGCATCTCGCGCGAAGCGTGCATTATTGACAAAGGCGTGGAAGCGGGATTGATTGAAAAAAGCGGCAGCTGGTACATCTACGGGGACGAAAAACTCGGCCAAGGCGCCGAAAACGCCCGCCAGTATTTAAAAGACAACCCGGACTTGGCCGCCGAAATTGAAGACAAGCTCTACGTCAAATATCTCGGCCACCACTACAACGGCCAAAAGGCAGAAACCGCCGAAACCAAACCCGCGGAAGACGCCAAAGCCGAAAAGAAAACCGCTAAAAAATAACTTTAGCCCACTGTCTGTTAAAAAGCCCCGCTCTAAACCGGCGGGGCTTTTCTATTTTTAAACAGAACCCCTGTCGCTTTCGGGGTTTTATGGTTTTACACAAGCAGTTTTATCGCACAACAGCCCACGGAATTTTATAAGTGGGAACCGTTGCATGAATTTGCTTAGGCTCTGTCGTTAAATAACGGCACAAGGTATCCAAACGCTCATTACCCCCTTTGCAAAACACATCTCCCACCTCCGCATTTAATCCTTTGAGAGTTCTTGCCTGAATAGGAAGAAATAATTGCGGGAAATCATTATCTCCCATCAAAAAAATCCCGCCGCCAGCGGAACGGACTTCCCAATCCGGTGGCACTGTCAATCGTGAATCTTCACATGCGTTTTTGCCTTGCAATACATAGTCCTTATAATTAATTCCTGCAAAAATCGCAAAAGCCTCCAAGTTTACACAAGAAGCCGCCCCACCGTCAAGCAAAAACAAATCTCTGCCGTGTTTTAATGCCTTTAATATGGGCAAACGTTTCATTAGTTTGCTTTTCATTACCGCCTTATTGTACTGAGGCAACGCTATTGCCGCCAAAATGCCGATAATCAAAACCACCACGAGAAGCTCTATCAGCGTAAATCCGGCGCTTTTCCCCGCAGGGAGAGATTTTTGATAAATTTTGTTCATAGGCAAAATTTATCAAAAAAAAAAAACGAGTCAAGGCCTTCCGGCAAGAGTTGTCCACAGAAGAATAAAAATACCCCACCGTTTGGCAGGGTGTTTTAAAGAGACATCAATCAGCTGAGCAGGAGGTTA
Source organism: uncultured Elusimicrobiales bacterium (assembly GCA_944325235.1). Taxonomy (GTDB): domain Bacteria; phylum Elusimicrobiota; class Elusimicrobia; order Elusimicrobiales; family Elusimicrobiaceae; genus Avelusimicrobium. The sequence goes on from CALUZE010000024.1 coordinate 7,760, forward strand.
AAAAGGATAATAGTTATACCCGGCCAATTTTATAGGAGGGACACCCTGGCTAAGGCTTTTACAAAGGGACGTAATTCCCTCATAAAAATCGGCCCGCTTTTGGCGGGCCGTTGATACAGCCATAGAATGGCAATTTATTTGGCAAAGTGTGTATTAAAAAAATCACACAGGAACTGGTTACCAAGACAATAATTTATTTCCTTCTTTCCAGCTTTACCCGCATAAGCGGTATGTTCGTAATAAAACCTAAAGTTCATTTTAAGAGCTCGTCTCGTATTAGTGCCGGCGATATTATCACAATCCTTCTGCCCCCACCCTGGGCAAAATTGCACATCCACGGCACCGCGCCAGCCGTGGTTCACTACCATATACCAATCTTTGCACTTGATTTGCCCTTCGTGGTCGTCCGTGGACATAATGCAATCCGGGAAAGTAATATCCAAATTGGCCGGACCGTTGGAATAAGCGCCATTTGCCAAATAATACATTTCCTGCGCCTGGCGTACTTTTTCCGCCATTTGAAAGGCCAACACGGCCTGGGATTTTAAGACTGCCTTTTGATACTGCGGCACGGCTATCGCCGCCAGGATGCCTATAATTAAAACGACCACTAGCAGTTCCATAAGCGTAAATCCGGCGTTTTTCCCCGCCGGGAGGGTTTTTTGATAAATTTTGTTCATAGCCAAATTTATCAAAAAAAAAAAACGAGTCAAGGCCCTCCGGCGATTCCTGCTCTTTCTTTATCCGCCGCACGACCGGTTGCGCCGCGCGGTTTTCTCGGCCAGACTGGCCAGCCGACACGGATGAGGAAAAACAGATTTCGCTCCCCACGCCCAATTTCCTATAATAAGCATATGTCAAAATCCCGCATTTACCGACTGCTTTCCATTATATCCGTCTGTTTGGCGTCCGTAGGCGCACTCTATATGCTGGGACGGCGCCTGACCGATTTGCATATGGGTTTTTTGTATGACGAAATGTACACCCTGGCCACGGCCGACCCGAACCGGCCGTTTTCGTTCCTGTGGCGGGAAATGCTGTTACAAGACATCAACCCCCCGCTGTACAATGTATTGCTCTACGGGTGGAACCACCTGGCACAGCCAACCCTGGTGTGGGAACGGATGTTCAGCCTGCTGGCCGGCCTGCTTACGCTGGCGGTAAGCTTTTGGGGGGCGCCCAAAGATTGGCCTCCGCTTAAAAAATTTACCTTGCTGGCCCTCACGGCTGCGTCCAATGCCGTGACGATGGCCGCTTTCCAAATGCGTTCTTACGCGTGGGCCATTTTGACGGTTTTTGTTTTTACGCTGGCCGCCCTGCGCCTGGCCCGGCAGATTGCACAAGGGCAGTTCCCGTCAAAAAAATTATGGGCCCTCTTTTTCCTGTCCGGGCTGGCCGGGGCGTATTTCCACTTTTTTGCGGCGGGATTATTTTTTATCACGGCGCTTATTTTGTTCGGTTACGCCTGCCGTTACCGCACCGCCCGCAAAACCGTTTTTTGGGGCACGGCCGCCGCGTTTGCGTTGTGGACGCCCTGGCTGGCAGTGACCTACCATATTATGTCCGCCCCTGCCGGTATGTGGTGGTATGTACTGCCGTGGCCGCAAGCCTCATGGGAAATTATGCAATACCTGCTGGGTTCGCCGGCCGTGATTGCGTGGATTTTGATGTTGGGGATATTGGCCGTTGTGTCCCTGGTGCACACGTACCGCAGCCGTCTGTTTGCCCAGATAGATTTTGTCCTTCCGCTGGGGCAGCTGCTGTTACTGGTGGGCGTGGTGGCCGTAATTTCCCTTAAATACAATTTGTGGATGGACCGCTATTTTGCCGTAGCCATGCCGTGCGTGCTGCTGCTCTTAACCGAGTTAATAGACCACTTATACCGGCGGCACCGGGTATTTGTTCTGTTGCTGCCCTTATTGGTGCTGGCCTGGACGGCCCTCTACCTGCCGCGCCATTTTACGTATGTACGTTCGCACGAAGGCATGAAAAACGCTTTTTCTTTTGTCGTACACGAACTGAAAGCGGATACGGTGGTGGTGGATATGGACAAAACCGGTTATACCGAGACGGCCTTCCGCACAATGCTTTCGTATTTTGTACCCCCCGGGGCCACCCTCCGCATAGAGCGCTTAACCCCGCAAACGGCCGCGCGCGCCGCCCAATCGCCCAAACAGCCGGTGCTGATACCGCTGTGCACCACCATGCATATGTTGGAAACGTCGCTGACGTATGATATAGAGGGTGACCAGCCGCCGTTTATTTTTGACCACGACGTCTGCGTGATGACCATTCACCCGGTGTAGGAGGTTGGTAATGGATTCGGCCTTACTGGAAGATTTTAAAAACCACCTGACTTTTGAGCGGCAGCTTTCCAAAAATACGGTAGCCTCCTACGGTTCCGACGTGGAAAGCTACCTGGAATACTGCCTGGCCAACGAAAAAGACCCCCTTCAAATTGAGCCGGAATTTTTGGACCAGTACAACTACCAGCTGCGCGTGGTGCAAAAGCTGGCTCCGCGCAGTGTGTTCCGCAAAATTGAGGCCGTGAAATGCTTTTACAAATTTTTGCTGATTGAAGAAAAAATAAAGGACGACCCCACCCGCTTTTTAAAATCGCCCAAGCTGGCGCAAAAGATTCCCACCCAGCTCACGCGCGAAGAAATGGACTGTCTGTTATCCTACCCGGCCGAAACGCTGGCGGAAATCCGCACCGTTACGATTATTGAACTGCTCTACGCCGCGGGCCTGCGCGTAAGCGAGCTGATCAATTTGCGGTTGGAAAACGTAAACACCAAGGAAGGCTGGGTGCTGGCTTTTGGCAAAGGGGGCAAACAACGTTTTGTGCCCATTCACCCGCCGGCCTGCCGCCGGCTGGAGCAGTATTTGGCCGTGCGCGAGGCGCACTTTGCCGACAAAAACGTCGGTTCCGAAGTGTTTTTAAATAAAAACGGCAAAAAAATAAGCCGCGTATCCGTATGGAAGGACCTGGCCGAACTGGGGCGCAAGGCCAACATCTCTCAGCCCTTGCACCCGCATTTGTTCCGCCATACGTTTGCCAGCCATTTATTGCAGGGCGGCGCCGATTTAAGAAGCCTGCAGGAAATGCTGGGCCACGCCAATTTAACAACCACCCAAATCTACACCCATTTGGACGTAAGCGACCTGAAGAACAAACACAAAAAGTTCCACCCCCGCGGGTAATTTCCTCATAAAAATCGGCCCGCTTTTGGCGGGCCGTTGATACATCCATAGAATGGCAATTTATTTGGCAAAGTGTGTATTAAAAAAATCACACAGGAACTTATTTTGCAGGCAATTTACTTCCTTTTTCCCCGCCTTTCCCGTATAGACGGTATGTTCGTAATAAAAAATAAAGTTCATTTTAAGGGCCCGGTAGTGATTGGTACCGGCAACATTATCGCAATTTTTTTGTCCCCACCCCGGGCAAAACATCACATTTACCGCACCGCGCCAGCCATGGTTCACTACCATAAACCAATCTTTGCACTTGATTTGCCCTTCGTGGTCGTCCGTAGACATAATGCAATCCGGGAAAGTAATATCCAAATTGGCCGGACCGTTGGAATAAGCGCCATTTGCCAAATAATACATTTCCTGCGCCTGGCGTACTTTTTCCGCCATTTGGAAGGCCAATACGGCCTGGGATTTTAAGACCGCCTTTTGATACTGCGGCACGGCTATCGCCGCCAGGATGCCTATAATTAAAACGACCACTAGCAGCTCCATAAGCGTAAATCCGGCGTTTTTCCCTGCCGGGAGGGATTTTTGATAAATTTTGTTCATAGCCAAAATTTATCAAAAAAAAAAAAAAAAACAAAGCAAGGCCTTCCGGCTTTCTTCCTCTCCAGCGGTTCCGGCACGCCCCGCCAGCCCCCACAGCAGGCTGCGGCCCGCAAATCAGCGGGAAAACACCGCCCAATACCGGGGCTTATTTTTTCGCTTGAAAATTGTTAGAATAAGGGAGTATGAGTATTGATAATTTTCCGCAAATTGACAAGAAACAACAAGAACGCTGGGAAAAAGCAAACCTTTTTGCCAGCCCCAAAATGCCGAAAGGCAAAAAGTTTTATTGCCTGGATATGTTCCCCTATCCTTCGGGAGCGGGGCTGCACGTCGGGCACCCGGAAGGTTACACCGCCTCGGATATTTTGGTACGCTACAAATTAATGAACGGCTACGACGTGCTGCACCCCATGGGGTGGGACGCGTTCGGTCTACCTGCGGAAAACTATGCCATCGCCACGGGGGTTCACCCGCGGATTACCACTCATAAAAACATTGCCAATTTTAAACGCCAAATCAAATCCATCGGCCTCGCGTACGACTGGAGCCGCGAAATCAACACCACGGACCCGGCATACTACAAATGGACGCAGTGGATTTTCCTGCAGCTGTTTAAAAAGGGCCTGGCGTACGAATCCACCGTACCGATAAACTGGTGTCCCTCGTGCAAAACGGGCCTGGCCAACGAAGAAGTGTTTAACGGCAAGTGTGAACGCTGCGGCCACGAAATTGAACGCAAAGCCCTGCGCCAATGGATTTTGCGCATTACCGACTATGCCGAACGCCTGCTGGCCGGGCTGGACACGCTGGACTGGCCGGAAAGCACGCTGGCCATGCAGCGCAACTGGATTGGCAAATCCAACGGGGCGGAAGTAAAATTTAAAATTGACGGGCACGACGATATTTTGACCGTCTTCACCACCCGCCCGGACACGCTTTTCGGCGCCACGTATA
>CALUZE010000025.1 GCA_944325235.1 uncultured Elusimicrobiales bacterium
CGTAACGCTGCGCGTAGCCAACGGGGGCGACATCGGTACCAACGGCGGCGGCTTTGGGGATTTGTATGTGGAAGTGGACGTAAAAGAGCACAAAATTTTCAAACGCCAAGGGGACGATTTGGTGATTGACGCGCAAATTACCTACCCGCAGGCCGTATTGGGCGGCAGCATTAAAGTGCCGACGATTGAAGGCAAAGAAGTGGAACTGACCATCCCGAAAGGCACGCAGTTCGGCTCCGTGCTTAAACTGCAGGGCAACGGGATGCCGCGCCTGGGCAAGAAGGGCTTTGGGGACTTGTTGGTAAACGTGAAAATTGAAGTCCTTAAAAAGCCGACCCAACGCCAGAAGGAACTGCTGGAAGAACTGGCCAAGGAAACGGGCGGCAAAAAGAGCTTCTTTAAAGAGTTGTTTTCGTAAGACAGCAGGCAAGCAAAACGGGCGGAGTAAAAAACTCCGCCCGTTTTTTATGGGTTACTGAATAATTCCGCCGCCCAGTACAATGTCCCCGTTGTACAGCACGGCTGATTGGCCGGCCGTCACGGACAGCTGGGGCTCGTCAAACACGGCGCTCAAGGAACCGTCGTCTTCCACCGTTACGTGTGCTTTGGCAGGCACGTGCAAATTACGGATTTTAATTTCGCACGCAAACTGTTTGGCGGGCGCTTGCCCGGCAATCCAGCTGACGTGGTCCGCCCGCAGGGTGGTGGAATAGAGGGCTTCTTTGGGGCCGATGACCACCTGGTTTTTCTGCGCGTCTATGCGCACGACATACATCGGCGTTTTAAAGCCGCTGATTCCCAGCCCCTTGCGCTTGCCGATGGTGTAGCCCCAAATGCCGTTGTGGCGGGCCACTTTTTGCCCGTCCAGGGTAACGATGTCGCCGGGCTTGTTGGGGAAGTTCAACAGGTCGTTGTAATCGCCGCAATAAAAATCCTGGCTGTCCTCTTTATCGGCCACGGCCAAGCCGGCCTGGCGGGCTACTTCGCGGATTTCGGGTTTGGTCCGCTCCCCCAGCGGGAACAGTACGCGCGAAAGCTGCGCTTGCGTCAAGCGGTGCAAGAAATAGCTTTGGTCGCGCGATAAATCTTTGGCTTTTTTTAACAGATATTTGCCGGTTTGGGGGTCGTATTCCACGCGGGCGTAGTGGCCGGTGGCAAACTTATCAAAATGAATGCCCTGTTTTTCGGCCGCCGCGGGCAGAACGCCGAATTTAATTAAACTGTTGCACAGCACGCACGGGTTGGGCGTGCGGCCGCAGGCATATTCCTGCCGGAAGTTATCCAGCACCGCTTGGCGGTAGGGCAGGCGGCAGTCCACCGTCAGGTATTCAATGCCCAGCTTGTCGGCCAGTGCGCGGATTTCCGACACGTCTTCCTTTTCCGGCGAGAGGCAGGCGTTTTTTTGGTACGCCCCGGCAGGTACCGGCAAGGACGGGTCCCACACAATCATCGTAGCGCCGATGACGCGGTACCCTTGTTCTTTAAGCAGTACGGCCGCCGCGGCGGAGTCCACTCCGCCCGACAGGCCGATCAGAATCGTCTCTTTTTCCATCAACAAACTCCCGAGTAAAAATTGTACTTAAGGTTGAAAGCCAAAAGGACACTATATTGTAGTATTTTCGGGCGGGGGCCGCCAGGCATAAAAAACCCCGCCGAGGCGGGGCAAAATCAGGAATTTTTCTTTTCGTCCACCGGCACGTTAGAGGTTTGCTTTTGCGGCTGGTTGACGGAAATATGCGCGTAGAGCTTGCGCACGGAAGGATAAATCTTTTTGAACGCGGCCACGACGTGCGGGTCAAACGATTTGCCGGATTCGCCCAAAATGTACGAATAGGCTTCGTCGGTCGGCCAAGCTTTTTTGTACACGCGAAACACGCACAGCGCGTCAAACACGTCGGCCACCGTAATAATGCGGGCTTCTATCGGGATTTCTTCGCCTTTTAAGCCTTTGGGGTAGCCGGAGCCGTTCCATTTTTCGTGGTGGTAGCACGCCATTTTGTGCGCAATTTTGAGCACCTTGGAGTGCGCGCCTTCCAAAATGCGCCCGCCGTAAACGGTGTGCGATTTCATAATTTCAAATTCTTCGGGCGTGAGCTTGCCGGGTTTTAACAAAATGTTGTCCGCCAGGGCCACTTTGCCGATGTCGTGCAGCGGGCTGGCGTTTTTAATCAGGTCGGCGTCTTTTTTGCTCATACCCAGGGCCAAGGCCAATAAGTAGGAAATAATGCTGATGTTTTTTAAGTGGGCGCGGGTATCCTGCTGGTCGCGGTATTCGGCCGTGACGGCCAGGCGGTAAATGGTTTCCAGTTGGGCGACGTGGACGTCCTGGTACAGTTTGGCAATTTCAATGGAGCTGGCGGCAAACGTGGCCAGCAACTGCAGGATGCCTTCGTCTTTTTTGTCAAAGGGGGTGCCGTCAGATTTGTTGGCCACCTGAAAGACGCCCAACACTTTGCCTGCATTGTTTTTAAGCGGGATAGCCAGCATGGAGTGGGTGCGGAAATCGGTTACCATATCCACATCCATAGAAAAACGAGGGTCTTCGTACGCGTTGGGGAGGTTGACGCTTTCGCCGGTGCGGGCCACCAGGGAGATGACGCCGTTGCCGTTAAGCGGGACGCGGATTTCGGTATGTTCCAATCCGCGGCCTTGGGCGATTTTGGACCACAGTTCGTTGCGTTCCACGTCTTTGAGGTAGATGGTGCAGCGCCCCACGTCCAGCATTTTGGTAATTTGCTGACCGATGATGTCCAACAACTTATCCAGGCGCAATTCGCAGGAAATGCGTGCGCCAAATTCCACCAGCAAGTTCAGCTTTTCTTCCGCTGAAAGCTTGCTGCTTTCTGGTCTGAAAGGCTGCATAGTTTCACCCGTTTAAGCGTGCGAAGTGGTCTGCCTGGGCCTGCGGATAAAACCGCTTTAGGTAAAAATTCAGCTCCAAGGCGGACAGCCCTGACAATGTAAACACAGTCCCTGTCTGTGTTCGGGCGATACTCTGTACGGCGGACATACAAATTTTTTCACCCAAATTTCCCCGTACAAAATTGTAACCGAACGCGGGAACATCCGCGTCCTTATACAAACACTCTACAAAATTTTTCTTAAAATGTGTCTTTAAAATTTTGCGGGCCTGGTCAAATGGGGCGCCTTCGCGGGCAAACAGGGCGCCGCAGTCCAGCCGCACCCGGGCGGATTTGTCGGCGGAAATGGCTTTGGCGGACAGGAAGTCCGTCACAAACACGACGTGCCGGGCAAACTGTTGGGCTTTTTTCTGCCAATGGGGCCAAGCGGCAAACAATTGGGGGGCCCGGCGCAGGAACAGGTAAACGTCCACGCTGTCCGTCAGCAGCGGCAGGGTGCCGTTTTGCACGGCACCGTGGCGCAGTATCAGGCGCCGCAGTTGGCGGCGGCTTTGGCGCAAGTCGCCATATACGTACGCAAACAGACCGCTGGATACATTAGCTAACACAAGCGGCCGGTGTTTTTGGCGAATCCATGTAAGTACGGCTAACGCCAAGGACGGCATAAAAAATTCGGCTTCCAGCGACGGCAAGTATAAAAGCGTCGGGTCAGCGGGAGGATTGACCCGGGCTTCGCGCCAGGCATCGCGGTCCGCGCGGGCGGGATACGCCGGCAAAATATCGTCGGCGTGATTCAGCCAATTTAGGCCCGGCAGGTGCGTGAGTCCGCACGCGCGTGCCGCGCGTAAAAGCCCGATGCGCCGCAGCCACAGCCCGGTGCGTACCAGGCGGGCAAACGTGTGGGGGTGGCTCGTGCGGCAGGAAAGGAGTTTAAATAATAGGCGCGGCAACGGTTGGGAACGAAGCGCCCGGCGCAATTCCAGCATATGTTCGGCCGTGGGGATTTTGCCCGCGCACGCTTGCGTGCAGCGCCCGCACAGCAAACACGTGTTTAACGCTTGTTCGGCCAGGGCGCGGTTGTTGGCCAGCTTCAGCTTGCCTTCCGCAATCAAGCGCACCAGTTGGTTGCGCCCGCGGGGGGAGAACGTTTCCTGCGCAGTTAACAAATAGGTGGGGCAGGCCTGCTGGCAGCTGCCGCAGCGGTTGCAGAAGGAAACCGAATCGTACACCGAGCGCGGGCCGAAAGGCGTATCCAGCACTTTCAGGTGACGGGTGGGGTGGAGCGGATCCAGTTGCGGGGTGTAGAAATCAGACATAAGGTTCTCCGGGCAGGGCGGGGAATAAATCTTCCGGGTCCAGCCGTGTTTTCAGGGCGTGCCAAAGCGGGTTTACCCGGCCCGGGACAAACGGATAGACGTGTACCGGGCGTATCGGATGTGCAAAAATTTTAAACGTCAGCTGCGTCACCAGCCCCAGCGTGCCTTGCGAACCGGCAAACAGCCGCGTTAAATGGTAGCCGGCGGCGTTCTTCATTAGTTTTCCGCCGTAGCGGACGTAGGAACCGTCCGGCAGGAGTGCTTCCACGCCCAGCACGTGCGGATAAAAATCCGGCATACAGCCGGACGCAAACGCGCCGCCCAGCGTGCCGTGCCCGTGGGGCAGCGCACAAAAAACGGACGATTGCTGCAACGCTTCAAAAAGTTCTTTTAGCGTTACGCCCGCCTCTGCCGTGGCGGTGTAGTTGGTTTTGTCTATTTCCAGCACGCGGTTTAGCGGGCGCGTGGAAAGGGTGTGAAAGGTGTTGGTGCGCAGGCGGGTATTTTCGCCCACGATTAAAATAGGGGCGTGTGCCTGGCGGCGGTCCGCCAAGGCCTGCGCCAGCGGGCGTACGGACGGTTCCGGCGGCAGCGCGGGCCGCGCCTTGGAAGCGTAATCCAGCGGAATGAGCTTGAGCGGATTGGCCAGGTCCAGCGGGTCCGCGGCTTGTTTAATATGGGCAAATAAATCCAGCGTGGGCGTATCATATTGATAGGCCATCACGGCGCGTTTTTCCACGCCTACGCCGTGTTCGCCCGAAACGGTGCCGCCGCAATCCACGCACGCTTCCAAAATTTCTTTCAGCGCGCGGGTGACGCGGATGGTGTCGGGCTTGTTGCGTTCGTCAAACACGATTTGCGGGTGGAAATTTCCGTCCCCCGCGTGGAACAACAAGCTGGCATAGATGTGGTGTTCGTCCAAAATATGACGCACTTTTTGCAGGGCGCGCGGCAGTTCGCTGCGCGGCACGGTGCCGTCCCCCACCATCACGTTGGGGGCCAGGCGGGCCATGGCGGCATACGCCGCCCGCCGGCCGAACCAGAGCTTTTGGCGTTCGGCTTCCGTCTTGGCCGGGATAAATTGCTGGGCGTGGTTTTTTAGGCAAATGTCTTCCAGCTGTTTTTCGTCTTGGGCAATTTGCGCGGGGGAGCCGTCCAGCTCCAAAATAAGCAAGGCTTGCGCGTCCGTGGGGTAGCCGGCGTGGGCAAATTCTTCCACGGCGCGGGTGGTCACTTGGTCCATGGCTTCCACACAGCGCGGGATAATGCCTTGGGCGGCCAAATCGCTGACGGTTTGCACGCTGTCCGCCAGCGAAGGAAACGTGACCAAAAAGGTTTTGATGTGTTTGGCCGCGGGCAGGATTTTTACTTTCATCCGTTTAATCATTCCCAGCGTGCCTTCGCTCCCGGCCAAGAGGCCAATCCAATCCGGCCCCGGGTCCCGGCGGGAAAAATGCATTTCCGTTCCGTCGGGCAGCACGAAATCTGCCTCCAGCACGTGGTCTATCGTGCCGCCGTATTTCATACAGCGCGCGCCGCTGGCGTTTTGGGCCAGGTTGCCGCCCAACGTGCTGACGCGCTGGCTGGCCGGGTCCGGCGCGTAGAAAAAGCCCAGCGGGGCCAGCCGGTCCTGCAAGTCGCCCGTAATCACGCCCGGCTGCACCAGAGCGTAGCCTTCCTGCGTGTTGATTTGCAAAATGCGGTTGAGGCCGGCGGTGTTTAAAATCACGCCGCCGTTTAACGCCGTGCAGCTGCCGGCGTGGTTGGTGGCGGCGGCCCTTGCCACAAACGGAATGCGGTATTTGTGCAACACGCGCAAAATGGGGGCAAGGGAATCTTCCGACGGGAGATTGATAAGAGCATCCGGCCGCGTGCGCGAAAGGGAACAATCGTAGGCGTACAACGAAAGGGAAATGTCATCCGTCAGGACGTTTTCTTTCCCGGCGGCTTTTTGAAGTTGGCGTAAAGCGGCGGACGGTATTTTCATAAAATGGAGTAAAGCGTGGTTGCGTAATTAATTTTTGTATACTATTATTATATTATTTGTATAAGGCAGTATTCCAATGCAAAGCCCTAAAAAACCCAAGCAGGTCATTGTCGTGGGAGATGTGCACGGCCAGTTTGAGCCGTTTGTAAAGCTCCTGCGCTATGCCGGCGTAGTGGACGAAAAACTGAATTGGTGCGGCGGACACAACCGCCTGGTGCAGATGGGGGACATTTTTGACCGCGGGCCCTCCTCCAGCAAGGTGGACAGCCTGTTGGATAACATCCAAAAACAGGCCGCCGAAGCCCAGGGGGAAGTCATCCGCCTGGTGGGCAACCACGAGCTGGAGCCGCTGCTTTCCAACTTTGTCATTTCCGGCTTTAGCCAGGAAGAAGCCAAACTGATGCAGGAAAAGCTCACCCGCCAAGTGCTAAACGGCGAACTGCGCGCCGCATACGCCTACAAAGGCATTTTGTTTACGCACGCCGGCGTGACGCGCAAGCTGTACAAAATTTTTCAAATGCAGTTAGACGACCCCAACGCCGCCAACATTGCCTCCCTGATTAACCTGATTTTCCGCGAATCCATCAAACACGAATTTTACAAACATCCTATTTTTAACATCAGCATCAGCCGCCGCGGAGCGGACCGCTTTGGCGGTATTTTTTGGGAGGATTTGGGCGATTTGGTGGCTTCGTACCCCAAGAGCCCGCTGCTGCAGGTGGTGGGGCACACGCAGGTGGACCGGATTATTTTGGACCGCGCGGCCAACATTATTCCGGTGGATGTGGGAATGCACCGCAAATTGCAGTACCTGATTGTGGACGAAGGCGGCGTGCCGCATATTATGAACGTGCCGCAAAGCGAAAAATAATACTTTTGAAAATAAAAAAGGGAACGCTTTCGGGCGTTCCCTTTTTTTGTGTGCGGGTAAAACTAGCGGGCCAGTACGGCGGAAATAATTTTTTCGGCCTGGCAGTCCATTTCTGCGCGGTCCTTGGGGTCGTGGTCGTCCATTCCCGACAAGTGCAGCGCCCCGTGGGTTACGTACATCAGCATTTCCTGTAGGATGGTGTGGCCGAACGATTTGGCATTTTTGCGCGCTACCGGGTAGCAGACAAAAATGTCGCCAAAGCCCCACGGCTCGCCCGTATCAAAGGGCGGTTTTTCGTTGTTAAACGAAATCACGTCCGTGACGTAGTGGTGGTCCAAAAATTCCACATTTACGCGGCGGATTTCCTTTTCGTCTACAAAAATCACGTTTACTTCTATATTCTGCCGCGCGAATTGTTTGAGCCCTTTGGCGAGCGCCGCTTTAAACAAGCCGGTGCGGCGCAGGTACTTGGGCACATCCGTTTGATAAAAAATATGGGCAATCATTTGGTTTTCCCCGCGTGTTTCTTTTCCCACTTGTCGTAAGCGGCCACGATGTCTTTGACCAGCGGGTGGCGCACGACGTCCTCGCCGGTGAACTGGACGAACGCCACGTTTTTCAATTTGCCCAGCACTTCGGCCGCCTGCAAAAGGCCGCTGGCTTTTTTGTCGGGCAGGTCAATTTGTGACAAATCGCCGTTTACAATCATCTTGGACCCCACACCCATACGCGTTAAAAACATTTTCATCTGGGCGGGCAGCGTGTTTTGCGCTTCGTCCAAAATAATAAACGCCTTTTCCAGCGTGCGCCCGCGCATATAGGCCAGCGGGACGATTTCCAAAATGTTGTTGTACTTGAGCGAATTGAACCGTTCCATGCCGAGCATGGCGTAAAAAGCGTCGTAAATGGGGCGCAGGTACGGGTCCACTTTTTCTTCAATATCGCCGGGCAGGAAGCCCAGTTTTTCGCCCGCTTCCACAATCGGGCGCGTAACCACGATGCGTTCCGTCAGCCCCAACTCCAGCGCGCGCAGCGCACACGCACAGGCCAGGAATGTTTTTCCCGTGCCGGCCGGGCCCGAGGAGATGACCAAATCGTTGGCGAAAACAGCCTCTATGTATTTCTTTTGGTTTTCGCTGCGGGCTTCCACGGGGCGGGCGTGCTCCGGGCGGAAGACGATGTTGTTGGCAAAGGGGACGGTGTCTTTTACTAAATCCAGCGGGCGCTTTTCGGCGTTTAGGGTCAGGTCTTTTTGCAATTTGGCCAAGGCTTTGTCCACACGCGAGTTGGTGCCTTTGACGGACAACAACGCCCCGTCGCCGTCTTCGTCGTATTTTACGAACACGGTGACTTTAAAATTTTTTTCCAGGGCGCGCAGTTTGCGGTCCTGAATGCCCAAGGCAATTAAAATTTCTTCTTGGTTTTTGAGTTTTAAGGTTTTAATCATATACAAAAAAGCGCGGCCGGAGCCGCGCTTTTAATCAGAATTTGCTTTTGCCGCGCGGGATAACTACAATGCCGGAAGGGTCTATGTAGTATTTCTGCGAGTCGGCCTCCATATTATGCCCGATGGTCTGCTTGGCGGCTACGGTATTAAAGCGGTCCATAATCACTTTTTTGAGTTTGGCGCCGGATTTAATTTCGCAGTTATCCATAATCACGCAGCCTTCCAGCTCGGCTCCTTCGCCCACGATTACGCTGTCGCTGATGACGCAGTTTTTAATCTTGGCTTTGGGGTGGATGATGCACCCGTCCCCGATGACGGAGTTGACCACCGTCCCGCCCAGGTATTTGGTGGGCGGCACGCGGTTGAGCGTGGTGCTGATGGGCCATTTGGGGTTGTTCAAATCCAGCTTGGGTTTGGGGCCCAGCAGGTCCATATTGGTCTGCCAGAAAGATTCAATCGTTCCCACGTCGCGCCAGTAGCCTTGTTCTTCGTACGGTTTGGCGCCGGGAAGCGTTTGGCTTTGGAAGTTGTAGGCAAACGTGCGGTGGTCGGTCAGAATTTTGGGCAAAATGTGTTTGCCGAAATCCAGGGCGGGCACATCGCAGAAGCGTTTTTGCAGTACTTGCAGCAGCACGTCCGTATTAAAAATGTAGTTGCCCATAGAGGCGTACGCCGCCTTGGGGTTGCCCGGAATGCATTTGGGCTGGGCGGGCTTTTCGTCAAATTGGATGATGCGGCCGCTTTCGTCCGTGCCCAACACGCCGAAGGCGGAGGCTTGCTCCAGCGGGACGGTGTTGGCGGCGACGGTTACGTCGGCCTTGTTTTTGAGGTGGAAATCAATCATTTGCCGCACGTCCATGCGGTAGATGTGGTCCGCCCCGAAGATAGCCACTAAATCCGGTGCAAAATCTTTGACGAGGTTGATGTTCTGGCGGACGGAGTCGGCCGTGCCGCGGTACCAAATTTCGCCCAAGCGCATTTGCGGCGGTACGCAGGTTAAAAAGTGGTCCGAAATAATACCTTCCGAACGCCACGTGGTGCGCAGGTATTCAATTAAGCTTTGTGACAGATACTGCACCAACACGTAGGAAGAAAAAATCCCCGAGTTGACGAAGTTGGAAAGCACAAAGTCCACAATTCTGTATTTCCCGCCGAACGGCACGGAAGGTTTGGAGCGGTCTTTGGTTAGCGGATAAAGACGTTCCCCTTTGCCCCCGGCCATAATCATGCCGAGTATTCTCATACGTTTCTGTTTCCCCTTGCAAACAAGATTTTTATTCGGAGCCCAACGGCAGTTGTTTGTTCAAGGACTCAAAGGCTTCCCACGCCCACGGCATCTTTTCCGCCACGATTTTGGCAATCTCGTTGGCATAGACGCGGATTTCCCACTGCGCGTGTTTGTCCGTGCGCAGGCACAGGAAGTTGAACAAGCTTCTGGCGTTTACGCTCCAGTAAAATTGGGTATATTGGCAAACCGGCAAAACGCCGCGGGCCATTTCGCGCGCGACGCCGGCTTCCAACAGTTTATGATACGCCGCATAAGAAGCTTCCACGCTGTCTTCGTAAATTTTGCGCAGGGCTTCGTTATCCAGCTGGCTGTCGGCCACGGAGCCTTGTTTGTTTTTGGTGTCCTGGCCGCGGAATTGGGAAGGGATATAAAATTCGTCTTTTACTTCGGTATAGCGGGCGCTGATTTCGTTGTACGAACCCCAGCGGTGGCGCATCCACTGGCGTGCCACGTAAATCGGGCAGCAGATGTGGAACTGGAAAACGCAATGTTCAAAAGGCGTATGATGTGCGTGTTCCATCAGGTATTTAATCAGGCGTTTGTCCTGTTCCGGCCCTTTGGAAACGGCACCGAACGACACGCGGGCCGCTTGCACGGCGCGGTCATCGCCGCCCATAAAATCCACCAGGCGGACGAAACCTTTGTCCAACACATTGATTTTTTCACTAGATTGTGGCACGATGTTCTCCTAACTATCTGAAAATTTCCACTACGGAGCTGTCCCCGTCCGGCAGCACTTCGGCCGCCAGGAGGGCGTCGTCCGAGCAGGCGGTGTCGTACACGTATCCATCCAGCGGGGTGGTATCCGTGACGGTAAAACGCCCTTTTTCAAACGTCATAAAATGTATATTACTGCTGTGGTATTGGCCGAAGGTTTCCGACAATAAGCCATACTTGGAGAGGTTCTCCACCGCGGCTACGGTGGCACTGCCCGCCGGGCCGAATACCTGTACGGACGGGTAGAAATCTACAATCTCCTGTTTATATTTTACACGATTTGGAGCCTTGGCGAACATCCCTTTGCTTTCGGCGCGTTTGCCTTTGCCCGTTACCAGGCGGATGGGGCCGTTGGCCGAGGTGTAAATCAGGTTGCGGGTGCCGGATTCTTCCATTTCGTAAAAGTTCACGCCCGTCAGCCAGTTGCGCTGGGTGGAAAGCGTCGGCTTGCCGACGGAAAAACGGCCTTTTTTATACGTCACTTCGCGCGCGCTGCCGGGGCGGTCGGTCGTGGCGAAGGGCGTTTGCGCCCAGAGTTTTTTGTCTTTTCCGCAGCCGAGCTCTTTGGTGAAATAGGCCAGTTTTTCGGTTTGGGCCAGCGTGCCGTTTTGGTTTTCCAGCACCAGGGTGGACATCGTTTTGCGGGACGGTTCATAAACCGACACAAAAATTTGCGCGAGCCCTTCTTTCACGGAGACGGCCGAGAGGGTGACGGGCTGTTTGGGCCCGTCTATTTTATAGGAAAGTTCTTCTTTTAACGTCTGGTTTTCGCCGCGGCTCCACACGGTAACGACCCCTTTACTGGAAAGCGTTACAATGTTTTTGGCGCCCGGGGCGGTCACGTCCGCCTGGCTCAGGCTGATGATTTCCTGGCCTACCGGTTCGTAAATAATTTTTTTGCGCGTTTCGGGTGCGGCGGGTGCGTCTTTGTCCGTCCGCTTGGAGGGGGCCGCTTGCACAAGGGCCGGCGCTTGGCCCAGGACGGCTTCCTGCCCGATGGAGATTTTGGAGGTATCCGGCAGTTCGCCTACGGCGTATTTGGGTTGGACTTCGGTAATTTTGCCTTCGGGCGAATAGGTGTAAAGGTCCCCCAGGTTCTTGCCGGTTTTGGGGTTGACGAGCGGCTGAGAAGATAAAATAATTTTAAAAGGTTGCCCCACGGCCGGTTGTTCTTTAAGGGAAGTAGTGTCCAAATAAATTTTGGTTCCGTCTACGCGGACGACCATCCCCTGCGCGCTGCAAAGCGCGGGAAACAGCAGCACTGCGGCGAGTGCGGTCAGGCGGGCGATGTTATTTTTCATATAATAAATGTATAGCATTTTTACCGGGGGCGAACAATGACCAAAAACAATTTTAACGATTTAGTGGAAACCTTTGCTGTTTTGCGCGGGCCGAACGGCTGTCCGTGGGACAAAAAACAGACGCATGAAACGTTAATTAAATGTCTGAAAGACGAAACCCAGGAACTGATTGACGCCATAGAAAAGAAAGATACCGAAAATATGAAAGAAGAACTGGGCGACGTCCTTTTGCAGGTGCTGATGCACAGCCAGATTGCGGCCGAAGAAGGCAAATTTACGATTGATGACGTCATCCAAGGCTTGTACGACAAGCTCCACCGCCGCCACCCGCATGTGTTCGGCGAGCACGCCCGCGCCGCCACGCCCGAAGAAGCCCTGGCCTTGTGGAAAGAGATGAAAAAGAAAGAACGGCAACACAACTAACTCCGTTTTACACGCAAAAGCGGCGGCCTGTATC